>JAUIJO010000287.1 GCA_030431185.1 Gammaproteobacteria bacterium
CGTCATCAGCGGCAGGACGCCACCAAGGAAACGGAACATCCCCTGTTCCAATGGCTCGACTGGCGGCACGGATGCCGCCCCGCCATTGCTCGCCGGCCTTCACGCTGGACGGTTACCTGCCGCCGCTGGCCTCCCGGAAGAACCCCGTGCACCGTGCCGCCCCCTTCCGCCGCCTGGCCGACAAGAGCGGTTGCCGTGCGAGCGGACGGGCCCACGCCGGGCCCCGCATCGCGACGGCGGTCACATCGACGGCTCCCTGCCAGGGGGGCCGAATTGCCCGGCATGGCCTGGCACGGTAGCTTTAGCATTCCACTGACTGGAGCGCGGCCCTTTCCTTGGCAACCACCGACCGCCAATGGACATTGCGCCGCCGCTTCACGCGCCTGTTGCTGTTCGCGGCACTGATCCCGGCCGTGCTTTTCAGTGCCGTGATGCTCTGGCAGCAGTACCGCGCCTCGCGGAGCTCACTGGGTGAGCGCGTCGGCCTCTCGGCCAGCCTGACCTCCACCAGCATCGACGACTTCATGCGAAGCCGGCTGGCCGGTCTCACCTTGCTCGCGGCCACGCGCGACGCCCCGCTGTCGGAGTGGGCCCACGACCTGGATCGCCTTCGCGAGGCCTATCCCGGGCTGACCAGCGCCCTCGTCGTCGACGCCAGCGGCCATGTCGTGGCGGCCTCGCCCGCGCCGCCTCCGGGCATCCTGGGGACGCCGGCCAGCCGGGTGGATGACCGGGACTACTTCCAGGTGCCGGCCAGGACGCTGAAACCCCACGTGTCGGATGCCTTCCGGGGTCGCGTGGTGGCCACCCGTCCGCTGGTCGCGATCTCCGCGCCCATCATCCGCGACGGGGCGCTGGTGGGCGTCCTGGAAGCCTCGATCGACGTCGAGAGTTTCGCCCGCCAACGCGGCGATGCCTTTCGCGTCAACGGCTACGAGATGCTCCTGCTCGACCGGGGCAACCACGTCATCCACGCGACGGAGGGCTTGCCGTACCGGTTCCTGGAACAGATCACCGACCCGCGCCTGACGATCGCGGCCGATGCGCCGGTGAACGCGTCGCAGACCCGCTTCGAACCGAACGTGCTGGATGGCTCGGCGGGCTACGTCGCCCGTGCGCGCCTGGGAAGTGGATGGACCCTGGTGCTCGTGGCGCCGGTACGCAACCTGTTGTTGTCGGTCGGCCGCAACACCCTCGTGCTCCTCGCGCTGCTGGTGCTCGTGAGCCTGGGCGTGCTCGCCGCGACCTGGCTCCAGCTGCGGGACCTGGCGCAAGGCACGGGCCAGTTGCTGGACAGCCTGCGCAAGTTCGCCCTGGGCGCCTCGGTGGACGACAGCCGGCAGGCCACGATGCCCCGCGAACTGCAGCCGGTCGCCTCCGCCATCAGCGACATGTCGACCCGGCTGAACACCGCGTACGGGGAGCTGAGCAATGCGCTCGTCTCGCAGCGCGATCTCGCCGCCTCGCTCCAGCGCGTCGTCGACGAGCGCGACCAGGAGATCGCCGACCGCACCGCCGAGCTTCGACAGGCCGTGGAGGAGCTGGAGAAGCTGGCGAGCATCGATGCCCTGACCGGCGCGCTCAACGTGCGGGGATTCCGCCGCGACATCGGCCGGCTGGTCGAAGACCCCCAGTGCGAGGACATGCAGGTCGCCGCGTTGATCGCCGACATCGATCACTTCAAGGCGTACAACGATCGATACGGGCATCCGGCGGGCGACACCGCGCTCAGGCGCGTGGTCGGGGCGATGCAAAGCTGCATGCGGGGGAATGCCGACACGCTCGCGCGCGTGGGCGGCGAGGAATTCGCCTTCCTCCTGCGGGACGCCGACATCGACCTGGCCGCCGGGGTGGCCGAACGACTCTGCCAGGCGGTGCGCGACATCCGGATCCCGCATGCCGACGGCATCGACGGCGTGGTCACCATCAGCGTGGGCATCGCGGCGCAACCGTCGCCGGAACTCATGGACCACCTGCTGTCGCAGGCCGATGAAGCGCTCTACCGGGCCAAGCGCGCGGGGCGCGGCCGCGTCAGTCGCTGAAGGCCTGGCTACACGGGGTCAGTCGCTTTCCATGACGGGCAGGCCCAGGCCCCGGGTCCGCTCTCCGATCCCCACTCCATAGCGCAGGCTGCGACCGATCCGGGTCGCGTGGCCGACCAGCCGCTCGGCCTGGAGGGGCGGCAACACCTCCATGGCGGTCTCTTGCCAGAGGTCCAGCCACTGGTCGAAATGCCCGGCGTGGATGGGCAGTCCGCGATGCCGGGCCATGGGATTGCCCCGGTAGCTGCGGGTGCCCAGCGCCACCGACGACCAGAATGAAACCAGCAGGGCCTTGTGGGCGGGCCAGTCGTCGACCACGGCGTTGAACACCGGGCCCAGCCCGGGATGGACGCGCACGCGATCGTAGAAACGATCGACCAGGATCGCCAGCTGGGCTTCGGTCAGGGCGTCGGCGACCTCGCCGGCGGCGCTGTCGAGGGGGGCGTTCGAGGGATTCATCGCACGACAGGATACCGCGCGCGACCGCCTGGTTCCGCCTGCGCGGGCGTGCGCCGGGGCATCAATCGCGGCGCGACGCTCGCGCCCGGCGGGACCTGAGCCAGCCGCTGGCGAGCAGTACGGCGCCCAGCACGATGGCCAGCCAGCCCAGCGGAAGAAGGGCGAAAGGCTCGTGCAGCACGCCATCGGGACCGACCTCGCCGCCGACCAGGTGGAAGGCGGCCAGGCTGGCCAGTCCAGCAAGAAGGGCGAGGATGCCTAGGCGGTACATGGCGAAACTCCGGTTGCGGTGGACCCCAGGGTGACGCGCCCGGGTGAGGCGAAGATGAAGTGGGGCGCGCCGAGGGGACACGCGCCAACGGGACAGGCGAGGGCCGCCGCCCGGTCGCATCGCGCCATCACGGGGCGCGGCGTGGACGGCATCCTCGCGAAAAAAGAAAAGACCGGGCGGGCCCGGTCTTTTCGTCTGGATCCTTGTCGCCGCGGGCGGCGAGGGGCGGATCAGCCGGCGATGACGCGGGCCATCTCCAGGCACTTGTTGGAATAGCCCCACTCGTTGTCGTACCAGCTCACCAGCTTGACGAAGCTGCCGTCGAGCGCGATGCCGGCCTCGGCATCGAAGAT
>JAUIJO010000037.1 GCA_030431185.1 Gammaproteobacteria bacterium
GCCGGCGAAGATCACGTCGGTGAGCGAGTCGCCGCGCAGGCGGCTGGCCGAGCTCTCGCCCATGACCCAGCGCACCGCGTCGATGATGTTGGACTTGCCGCAGCCATTGGGCCCCACCACACCGGTCATGTTGGTGGGCAGGTGAAGGGTGGTCGGGTCGACGAAGGATTTGAAGCCGGAAAGCTTGATCGTGGACAGACGCATGCGGCGAAGAGGCCTCTGGCGGGTGCGTCGGCACCGCGCTGTTGATTACAGAATGGGTGAATTATTTCGCGTAAGCCATTGATTGACTTGAACGATGCGCGACCCGTCGACCACGCTTCCAGCGAGTATAACGGGCCCCACGCGCGGATGCCGAGGCCGGCTCTCGACCTTCCGGCAGCGCCCCGTCGTGTTCAGCCCTGGGCGTCGATGCCTGCTTCGGCGGGGGTGCGGGCCCGGATCGACAAGGCGTGGATGTCTGTCTCCATCAGGCGGCCGAGCGCGGCATAGACGGCACGGTGGCGGGCCAGCGGCAGCATGCCCTCGAAGCGCGTGCTCACCACGTCCACGTTGAAGTGGCCGCGCCCGTCGCGCGCGCCGGCGTGGCCCGCATGGCGCGCACTGTCGTCGACCACGTCCAGCGCCAGCGGCGCCAGGGCCTCCCCCAGCGCGACCCGGATCGCATCGACCCGGCCTTCCCGCGGCAGCGGCCCGCCGCTCACGGCAGCACCTTGCGGAACGGGCGCACGTCGACGCGAACGTACACGCCCGCCTCGACATAGGGGTCGGCGTCGGCCCAGGCCCGGGCCTGCTCCAGCGAGTCGAACTGCGCCACGACCAGGCTGCCGCTGAACCCCGCGGGGCCGGGATCCTCCGCGTCGATCGCCGGGCAGGGCCCGGCCAGCAGCAGGTGGCCCGCGTCGCGCAACGCGGTCAGGCGGGCCAGGTGCGCCGGACGCGCGGCCGCGCGCTTGTCCAGCACGCCTTCGCCATCATGGCCTTCGATCACGTACCACATGTATCGCCGTCTCCCCGATGCCCGGCGACAGGCCGGAACGCTGAATGGATTGTAGGGCCTGCGCGGCATCGCCCGCCGGGTGCTGGACACCGTTCATCCAAGTCCGTACCCTTGATGGCAATTGTATGTGGCCGGACGCAGCGGCCCGTCGCGACAGGTTCCCCTCGCCGTCGCCACGCCTCGCACCCCGGTGCGTCGCTGCCCCTCCCCGGCCCGGGACCATATCTCTCCTGTTTCACCTCGTCGCCGTCGACCTGACGCGGATAACGGCGCGGATGGCGGGGTCCTATGGTTTCCGCATCGACCTTTCGCTGTCCGTAGCACCCGGCGGCCGCTTCTCCGGAGCGTCCGCGACATCCATGTAGTCGTGCCCTGCCCCGACCGGCAGGCACGCGGTTCGCATGGCCCCCGGAGGGGCCAGCCACGCATGACCAACCCGACCGCGTCCGAAGCGACCGAGCAGATCCAGGCTCAGCCCGCCGAGGCCGTACACAACGCGACCCCCATGCCCCCGCAGCAGCAGGAAATGCCGCTGGCGATGGTGCATGGGCAGCCCGTGCTGCAGATCCCCCAGGACCTGTACATCCCGCCGGACGCGCTGGAAGTCATCCTCGACGCGTTCGAGGGCCCGCTGGACCTGCTGCTGTACCTGATCCGCCGGCAGAACCTGGAGATCCTCGACATCCCGGTCGCCGAGATCACCCGGCAGTACGTCGACTACATCCAGGCCATGCACGAGATGCGTTTCGAGCTGGCCGCCGAATACCTGGTGATGGCCGCGATCCTGGCCGAGATCAAGTCGCGGATGCTGCTGCCGCGGCCGCCGAGCGAGGAAGGCGAGGAAGAGGATCCCCGCGCGGAGCTGGTCCGGCGCCTGCAGGAGTACGAGCGTTTCAAGAAGGCCGCCGAGGACCTGGACACCCTGCCCCGGCAGGACCGCGACACGGCGCCGGCCGCGGCCTTCGTGCCCGACCGCGCCTCGGTGCGGGTGCCGCCGCCGGTCGAACTGAAGGAAATGCTGCTGGCGCTGCACGATGTGTTCAAGCGCGCCGAGCTTTACACCCAGCACGCGATCAAGCGCGACGCATTGAATGTCCGCCAGCGCATGGGCGAGCTGCTGGAACGGCTGAACGATGGCCAGTTCTATCGCTTCGAGCAGTTGTTCACCGTCGAGGAAGGCAAGCTCGGCGTGGTCGTGACCTTCCTCGGCCTGCTGACCCTGGCCAAGGAGCAGTTGATCGACATCGTGCAGGACGCACCGCTGGCGCCGATCTACGTCAAGTCGCTGGCGATCCTCGAGGACCCCAGCCAGGTCGAGCTCAGCGACGAGTTCGATCGCGACGACGGCCCGACCGGCTGAGGCCGGACGCCCGCCATCCCCCTCCCGCCCGGCAGCCCTTGCCGTCGGCCACGAGACCACCGGAAAGATGCATCCCATGGATCAATCGCTGGACCAATCGCTCGTCAACCGGATCGTCGAAGCGGCCCTGCTCGCGGCCCACCAGCCGCTGACGCTGGCCCAGTTGAACGCGCTGTTCCCCGAGGACCAGCCGGCACCGGCCGGCAGCGTCGCGCAGGCGATCGAGACCCTGCAGGCCGGCTGCGCGGAACGCGGGGTGGAACTGGTGGAACTGGCCTCGGGCTTCCGCTTCCAGGTCAAGGCCGATGTCCACGGCTGGGTCGCGCGACTGTGGACCGAGCGCCAGACCCGCTACACCCGCGCCACCCTCGAGACCCTGGCGCTGATCGCCTACCGGCAGCCGATCACCCGCGGCGAGATCGAACAGGTCCGCGGCGTGGCGGTCAACAGCAACATTATCAAGGCCCTTGAAGAGCGCGAATGGATCCGCGTGGTCGGCCACCGCGACGTGCCCGGCAAGCCGGCGCTGTTCGGCACCACCAAGGGCTTCCTGGATTACTTCGGCCTCAAGCGCCTGGACGAACTGCCGCCCCTGTCGGAACTCAAGGAGATCGGCGAGCTGGAACCGCAGTTCAAGTTCGATGGCGAAGGTGATGCCGATGCCGATGCCAAGGCCCGGCCCGCGGGCGACGGGACGATCGCCGCGGGCGGCCTGGGTGCCGGTGCCGCGGCCAGCGACGCGGCGAACGATGCCGACGGCGAGGACGCGGGCGACCTCGACCAGGACGATGCGCATGCCGGCGGCGACACGGCCGGACACGATACCCATGACGCGGATGCGGACGACGACACGTCGACCGCGCCGCACCACCCCGAAGCCGCGCCGGGCGAGCGCGCGGCGGACGAGAACGAACAGGGGTCGCCACCCGAAAGCGGCGACACCCCTTCGGCAATCCCGGAGACGGGCGGGGACGACGACGTCGATCCCGCATCCGCTTCCAACGCCGTCGAGACGACGACCGTTCCCGAGTCTGAGGCCGCCTCTGAAGAGGACGCGCCGGAGCCATTGAAATGAGTGAAGAAAAGAGCCGCAAGCTCACCCTGAAGCGCAGCACCGATGAAGGTGCCGCCGCCCCCCGCCTCGAAGAACGCCTGCACAAGGTCCTGGCCCAGGCCGGACTGGGATCGCGGCGCGCCCTCGAACAACGCATCGCCGACGGCCTGGTCAAGGTCAATGGCGAGGTGGCCCAGGTCGGCATGTCGATCAAGGGCGGCGACAAGATCGAGCTGGACGGACGCCAGTTCGTCGCCAGCGCGCTGACCGAGCCGTCCCGCGTGCTGATGTACAACAAGCCCGAGGGCGAGGTCACCACGCGCGAGGATCCCGAAGGCCGCCCGACGATCTTCGAGGCCCTGCCCGCCCTGAAGGGCGCGCGCTGGATCGCGGTCGGCCGGCTCGACATCAACACCACCGGCCTGCTGCTGCTCACCACCGACGGCGAGCTCGCGAACGCGATGATGCATCCCTCCTTCGAGGTCGAACGCGAATACGTCTGCCGCGTGCGCGCGCCCGAAGGCCAGGAGCACGTCCCCGACAACATTCCCGACCGGCTCCAGCGCGGCGTCGCGCTGGAAGACGGCCCGGCGAAGTTCGACGAGGTCGAGCGCATCGGCGGCACCGACTCGCACGACTGGTTCCGCGTCGTCGTCAAGGAAGGCCGCAACCGCGAAGTGCGCCGCCTGTGGGAGTCGCAGGGCTGCCAGGTCAGCCGCCTCAAGCGCATCCGCTATGGCAAGGCGAGCCTCCCCCGGGAGCTGCTGCGCGGCCAGTCGCAGGAGATGGCCGCCGACAAGGTCGAGGCCCTGCGCAAGGACCTGGGCCTGGAGGACGGCACCCCGTCCGCACTGACGCTGCAGCCGGTGATCGGCCAGCGCAAGGCCGCCAAGTCGACGATCAACCTCAGCGGCAACGACCGCTCGCAGGGATACGTGGGCGGTCCCAGTCGCGCCGACGAAGGTCGCGAACTGCGTCGTTTCGACAATGTCCGCGAGGACCGCGGCCGTGGTCGCGGGGGTCCCAAGCGCCATGGCGGCCTGACCGTCAGCGGCGAGACCGCGGCCAAGCAGTCGCAGAAGCCCTTCAAGCAGCGCAAGCAGAAGGGCCAGTCGCTGCCCGAGGGCAGCCCGGCGGCATTCCGCACCTGGTACGTGCCCGATGGCGTCGAGACCGGCCCCAACGGCCACCGCAATCCGGGCGGCGCCCGGGGTCCGGGGGCGAAGAAGTACGGCAACAAGCCGCGTCCCGGCGGCGGCCCGGGCGGTGGGGGCGGCAAGCCGGCGGGCAACAAGGACCAGCGCGCGGCACATCCCTATGGACACCCGGCGGGTGCCGGCATGCACTTCCCGTCCGACCATGCGGGCGGCGGGGGCTCGCCGTACGGCGACAAGCCCCGCGGCAACCGTCCGGGCGGCGCGCGCCCGGCGGGCAACCGCGATGGCGGCCGTGGACCCGGTGGCGGCGCGGGCCGCGGACCCGGCGGCAACCGCGGCGGTGGCCGCGGGCCGGGCGGTGGCGCGGGCCGCGGGCCCGGCGGCGGCAACCGGGGGGGCGGCCGCGGCGGCAACCGCGGCGGCTGAGCCACCCACCGCATTGATCGAACGGCAAAAGGGCGTCTTCGGACGCCTTTTTGCCTTTCGTCGCCCACCGTCCGAGCGTCCCGGCGCTTTGGAATAGTGTCCCATGCGGCGAGCGGCTAAGCTTCGCCCGGATGAGCCGTACCGGACGCCCGTTCGCGAACCCTGCCCCCTGCCTGCGCCTGCTGGTACTGGGCCTGTTCGCGCTCTGCCTGCTGCTGCGCCCGGTCCTGACCACGTTCGGGGAAGTCCACGAACTGGCGCACGCCGGCAGCGACGCCACCGCCTCGCACGACGCCCACTTCGGGGCGGCCGACGACGACACCGATGCGCGCGTCGCGGGCGAAGACGCGACCCTGCACACCCTGCTGCACCTGGCCCACTGCTGCGCGCAATCCACGCCGGTGCCATCGCCCGCCATGCCCATGCTTGCGCGGGCACCCCTCGAGTCGACGCCCCGTGCCACCGACTACGACGCCCCGCTCCCCGCACCGGCTGACACGCCCTTCCGGCCTCCGATAGCGGCCTGACCTCGCACTGGCTCCCCGCCAGCCCGACGTCCCGTTCCCCAATCGGAGTTCCACCATGACATTGCGACCCGCGGCGTTGGCCGCGTGCTTCGCCTGCGCGTGCCTGTCCGGCATGCTCGCGGCCCTGCCCGCGCAGGCCGGCGAAATCCTCGAACTGGAGGACGCGTTCGCGCGCGTGCTCCGGGCCCACCCCGACCTGCGCCAGATGGATGCCCGGCGATCGCAGCTCGGGTACGAACGGGCGCAGGCCGCCCAGGCGCCCGGCATACAGCTGGACGCCTCGCTGGAAAATGCCTTCGGCAGCGGCGACCTGCGTGCCGTGCACGCGGCCGAGTTCACCGTGGGCCTGTCCTCGGTGCTCGAACGCGGCGGCAAGGCCGGCGCGCGTACCGCGGTCGTGCAGGGCCGGATCGACGCTCTGGACAACGAACGCGACATGCGCCGCCTCGACCTGTTGGCCGAGACCGCGCGTCGCCACCTCGATGCCCTGGCCGCCGCGGCCCGACGCCGGATCGCACTGGAGGACATCCGCCAACGCGAGGAGGCCGTGGCGCTCGCGCGGCGACGGCAGCAAGCGGGCGCTTCGCCGGCGTCTCTGGTGCTCACCGCGCGCGCCGCCCTCGCCGAGTCCGAACTCGGGCTCGAGCGCAGCTCGCAACGGCAGGCGACCGCGCTCGCGCGGCTGGCCGCGCTGTGGGGCGAACACAGTCCCTCCTTCGAGCTCGCGGTCGACGCGCCGCCCGCCCTGCCGGAGATCGCGCCAATCGCGCGCCTCGAGGCCCTGCTGCGCGATGCGCCCGAGCTGGCGCGATTCGCCGACCAGCGCCGCATCGCCGAGGCGCGCCTGCAACTGGCACGCAGCGCATCACGCGCCGACGTCGACTGGAGCCTTGGCGTGCGGCGGCTGGAAGCCGACGACGACGTCGGCTTGGTTGCCGGCCTCTCGATCCCGCTCGGCAGCCGCCGTCGTGCCGCACCGGGCATCCGGATGGCCGAGGCCGAACTGCAATTGCTCTCGGTCGAGCGCGAATCCCGGTCGCTGTCGCTGTACGCGACGCTGGTCGAGGCGCATGGCCGCTATCGGCTCGCGCGCATGGAAGCCATGCGTTTCGAGGACGACATCATCCCCGCCCTGCAACGCGCCGAACGCGATGCACGCGCCGCCTTCGAGCGCGGCGCCGCCGGACCGCTGGAATGGACACAGCTCCAGGACAGCCTCGTCGACGCGCGCGAGCGCCAGCTTGCCGCGGCCGTGGATGGGCAACACGCCCTCATCGAACTCCAGCGCCTGACCGGCCAGCCCCTGCTGGCGACCCCGGCCCCGAATCCAGGACCCACGCCATGAACCCCTTGCATGCACTGCGCGCCGGCGCGCGCGCCCTGCCGCTCGCGCTCGCGATGCTGCTCCTCGTCGCCTGCAACGACGCGCCGCCGTCCGACGCCAACGGGGTCCGCCAGGACCACGACGATGGCCGTGACAACGAGACGCACGCGGACGCGCCCGCCACCCGCATCGAACCGGCGATCGCGGAGGCATCGGGCATCCGGGTGGCCGTCGTCGCCGCCGGCACGATCGCCGACAGCCACGAAGTCCAGGGCCTGCTCACCCCCATCGAGGGCCGCGTCGCCCGCATCGGCGCGCGCTTCCCCGGGCCGCTGCTGCGGCTCGACGCGAACGTCGGCGACCGGGTCGAACGCGGCCAGGTGCTGGCGATCGTCGAAAGCAACCTCAGCCTCGGGCCGTACGCGATCCGCGCGCCGCTGGCCGGGGTGGTGACCGCCCGGGACGCCTCGGTCGGCGACATCGCCGCCGGCGATGCCACGCTGATGGAGGTCAGCGACCTCTCGCGGCTGTGGGTCGACCTGCACGTGTTCGGTCGCGATGCGCGGCACCTCCGCGCGGGCGCGCCGGTGCGGGTAAGCCGGCTCGACGACGAGGTTACGCAGGACACGGTGCTGGACCGCATCCTCCCCGGCACGGCGACCGCGAGCCAGAGCACGATCGCGCGCGCGGTCCTCGACAATGCCGACGGCCAATGGCGCCCGGGTACAGCGGTGCGCGCGCGGGTCACCGTCAGCCAGACACCCGCCGCACGCGTCGTGCCGGCAAGCGCGCTGCAGTCGATGGACGGCCGCGAGGTGGTCTTCGTCGTCGAGGGCGACCGTTACGAAGCCCGCCCCGTCGAGGTCGGGCAGCGCGATGGCGAACGCGTCGAGATACTCGCCGGCGTGCAGACCGGCGAAACCGTGGTCGTCGAGCAAAGCTACCTGGTGAAGGCGGACATCGAGAAATCGGGGGCCTCGCATGAGCACTGACGCGTCGGTCCTGGAAAGCATCATCCGCTTCGCCATCCGCCGCCGCGGCCTGGTGCTGGCCGCGACCCTGGCGCTGGTGGCGCTGGGCGCGTGGAGCCTGGCGCGCCTGCCGATCGACGCGACGCCCGACATCACCAACGTGCAGGTGCAGGTCAACACCGAGGCACCCGGCTATTCGCCGCTGGAGGTCGAGCAGCGCGTGACCTTCCCGGTCGAGACCGCGCTGGCCGGCCTGCCCGGGCTCGATTACACGCGCTCGCTGTCGCGCTATGGCCTCTCGCAGGTCACGGTGGTGTTCGAGGACGGCACCGACCTCTACTTCGCCCGCCAACAGGTCAACGAACGCCTGCAGCAGCTGGGCAGCCAGTTGCCGCCGGGACTGGACCCGGCCATGGGGCCAATGGCGACCGGACTGGGCGAGATCTTCATGTACACCGTCGACGCCGAACCGGGGGCGCGCAAACCCGATGGCACGGCCTGGAGCGCGACCGACCTGCGCACCCTGCAGGACTGGGTGATCCGGCCGCAGTTGCGCAACCTGCCGGGCGTCACCGAGGTCGACACCATCGGCGGGCATGAACGCCAGGTGCACGTCACCCCCGTCCCGGCGCGCCTGGTCGCCTTCGACCTGGGCCTGGACGACGTGCGGCGCGCGATCGGCCTGAACAACCGCAACGTTGGTGCCGGTTACATCGAGCGCAACGGCCAGCAGTTCCTGGTGCGTGTCCCGGGCCAGGTCGGTGCGGGCGACCGTCCGGCACTGGAGGAGATCGGTGCGATCGTCCTGGACCGGCGCGACGGCGTCCCGATCCGCATCCGCGACGTCGCCGAGGTCGGCGAAGGCATGGAGCTGCGCGGCGGCGCGGCCAGCCAGGACGGCCACGAGGTCGTCCTGGGCACCGTGGTCATGCGCGTGGGCGCCAACAGCCGCGAGGTCGCGCGCGACGTCGCGGCCGGGCTGGAGAAAGCCGCCGCCAGCCTGCCCGACGGGATCACCGCGACCGCGGTGTACGACCGCACCGCGCTGGTCGACCGCACCATCGCCACGGTGACGCGCAACCTCGCCGAAGGTGCCCTGCTGGTGGTCCTGGTGCTGTTCCTGCTGCTGGGCAACGTCCGTGCCGCCCTGATCACCGCGGCGGTGATCCCGCTGGCGATGCTGTTCACCGTCACCGGCATGGTCCGCGGCGGCGTCTCGGGCAACCTGATGAGCCTGGGCGCGCTGGACTTCGGCCTGATCGTCGATGGCGCGGTGATCATCATCGAGAACTGCCTGCGCCGCTTCGACGAGGCGCGCCGTTTCTCGGGTCGAGCGCTGGACGCACACGAACGGCGCGAACTGACCGCCAGCGCGACCGCCGAAGTCGTCCGCCCGAGCCTGTTCGGCCTGTCGATCATCACCCTGGTCTACCTGCCGATCTTCGCCCTGACCGGCATCGAGGGGAAGATGTTCCACCCGATGGCGATCACCGTCGTGCTGGCGCTCGGCGGCGCGATGCTGCTGTCGATGACCTTCGTGCCGGCCAGCATCGCCCTGTTCCTCGGCCGCGAAGCGCCACGGCGATCGCACGGAGACGCGAGCGATGCAGGCACGAGCGACGACGACCACCACGACAACCGCGCGATGCGGCTTGCCACGCGTGCCTACCGACCGGCCCTGGACTGGGCGGTGCGCCACCGGTCCGCGGTCGTCGCGGGCTCGCTGGGCCTGGTCGTGCTCGCCGGACTGCTCGCGACCCGGCTCGGCAGCGAGTTCATCCCGCAGCTCGACGAGGGCGACATCGCCCTGCACGCCATGCGCATCCCCGGTACCGGACTCGAGCAGTCGGTGCGCATGCAGCAGTCGCTCGAGGCCTGGCTGAAGGAGGTGCCCGAGGTCGAACGGGTCTTCAGCAAGATCGGCACCGCCGAGGTCGCGGCCGACCCCATGCCACCCTCCGTCGCCGACACCTTCCTGATGCTCAGGCCACGCGACGAATGGCCGGACCCGCGCAAGCCGCGCACGACGCTGGTGGCCGAGATCGAAGCGGGCGTGGAGCGCCTGCCGGGCAACAACTACGAGTTCACCCAGCCGATCCAGATGCGCATGAACGAGCTGATCTCGGGCGTCCGCGCCGAACTGGCGATCAAGGTGTTCGGCGACGACCTCGACACGTTGCTGGCGCTGGGCGATGCGATCGCCGACACCGCGCGCCAGGTGCCCGGCGCGGCGGACGTGCGGCTGGAGCAGGCCAGCGGCCTGCCCATGCTCACCGTCACCCCGGACCGCGTCGCGCTCGCGCGCTACGGCCTCAACCCCGGCGTGGTCCAGGACACGGTGGCCACCGCGGTCGGCGGCGAAGTCGCCAGCCAGCTGTTCGAAGGCGACCGCCGCTTCGACATCGTCGTGCGGCTGCCCGAAGCGCTGCGTCGCGACCCGCATGCCCTCGCCGACCTGCCGATCCCCCTGCCCGCGACCTTCAGCGAGGACGAAGCCGGCGCCGGCGCGAACTGGCCGTCGGGCCTGCCCGGCACGGTGCCCTTGCGCGAGGTCGCCCGCATCGAGACGGTCAGTGGCCCCAGCCAGGTGAACCGCGAGAACGGCAAGCGCCGCGTGGTGGTGACCGCCAACGTGCGCGGCCGCGACCTGGGCGGCTTCGTCGAGGAGGTGCAACGACGGGTCGCCGGCGAGGTCGCCCTGCCGGCCGGCTACTGGGTCGACTACGGCGGCACCTTCGAACAGCTGCTCTCGGCCGGTCGGCGCCTGGCCTGGGTGGTGCCCCTGACGCTCGCGCTGATCTTCGCGCTGCTGTTCATGGCCTTCAACTCGCTGCGCGACGCCGCCATCGTCTTCAGCGGGGTGCCGCTGGCCCTCACCGGCGGCGTGGTGGCGCTGGCCGTGCGCGGCATCCCGATGTCGATCTCGGCCGGGGTGGGCTTCATCGCGCTGTCCGGCATCGCGGTGCTCAACGGCCTGGTGATGATCGCCTTCATCCGGCGCCTGCGCGAGGACGGCCTGCCCCTCGCCGATGCAATCCGCGACGGCGCCATCGGACGGCTGCGCCCGGTGTTGATGACCGCCCTGGTGGCCTCGCTGGGCTTCGTGCCGATGATGCTCAACGTCGGCACCGGCGCCGAGGTGCAGCGCCCGCTGGCCACGGTCGTGGTCGGCGGCATCGTGTCCTCGACGCTGCTGACCCTGCTGGTGCTGCCGGCCTTGTATGGCTGGCTCCATGCCAACACCCGCGTCGCGGCGCAGGCTACCGCCGGCTGACGGGCCTTGCGCACGGCCGGGGCGCTCGCGCGCGCCCCGGTCGCGACGCCGTATTCAGGCCACTCCTGCCAGCCAGAGGCCGACCAGGCGCACCTGCGCGTCGGGAGCCAGGCCTTCGCGCTGCAGCGAGGTCCAGGTGGGGAAGCGCAGCACATGTCCGAGCGTTGCCCGCAACAGGCGACGATGACGGTGCGCGCGGAACGCGGCGAACAGGTCGTCGGCGATGCCACCCAGGTACGTGTCGAAGGCGTCCATCGGACCCTGCATCGCCGGCACCACGTCCACGTCGCGATGCGCGGCGGTCCACATCGCATGCGTGCCCGCGTAATAGCGGTACAACGCGGCGACCGCCGCGGCGGCGCGCTCCAGCGGCGCTTCGACGTCCTGCCAGGCCGCGGGGTCGGGCGGGGGATTGAGCGAAAGCCAGTGCGAGGTGCAGGCCTGGAACACCGCGGTTTCGTCGGGGAAGTGCCGATACACCGTCAGCCGGGTCACCCCGGCACGTTCGGCAATGGCGCTGATGCTGGTCGCCCGGGGACCGACTTCCTCGTGCAATTGCATCGTCGCTTCGACGATGCGGTGGCGGGTTTCGTCCTGGGAGGCCTGGCGTTTCCGCTTGGCGTAGGGGCGCGTGCGTGGCGGGGACGGGCTCATTCCAGTGAACATATCTGTTCAACGAACTATTGACAAGCCGGGATTGGCGGCACTACGCTTAAATTTCAGTGAACACATATGTTCATTAAATATCCCCCGGAGAACCCCCATGACACTCGATGCCCCCGTCTCGCTACCCGCCCGGCACGTCGCCGGCGACTGGTCCGTCCTGCCGGCCTGGATGCCCGTGCCCGGCATGGGCGTGTTGCCGGCACAGAGCTTCCTGCTGCGCGGCGCGCAGCCGATGCTCGTCGACACCGGACTGGCGGCGCTGGCCGAGGACTACCTCGCCACGCTCTGCACCCTGGTCGATCCCGCCGACCTGCGCTGGATCTGGATCAGCCACCTCGATGCCGACCACGTAGGCAACCTCGGCCGGGTGCTGGAGCTGGCGCCGCAGGCCACCGTGCTGACCGGCTTCCTCGGCGCGGGCAAGATGCAGCTCGCCGGCATCGCGCCGCCGCGGCTGCGCGTCGTCGAAGCCGGCCAGCGCATCGACCTCGGCGACCGCGAGCTGGTGCCGCTGCGACCGCCCTATTACGACGCCCCGGAGACGCTGGGCTTCTTCGACGGTCGCGACCGCGTGCTGTTCGCGGTCGACGCCTTCGGTGCGGTGCTGCCCGCGGTGATTGATGCGTTCGATGCCATCGACCCGGCAGCACTCGACGATGGCTTGCGCGCCTGGTCGGCGATCGACGCGCCCTGGCTGGCGCAGGTCGATGCCAGCCGCTTTGCCACGTCGCTGGAGGCAGTGGCCCGACTGGACCCCACGGCCACCCTTACCGGGCACCTGCCCCCGATCAGCGGCGACATCCGCCCCCTGCTCGCCCGGGTCGGCGACGCCTGGTGCCGCCCGGGCGCCGAGCCCTCGCCCCAGCTCGCCACCGGCATGGAGGCCGCGTTGGCCGCACTCGCGGCCTGAGGCCAGCACTCGACAGCGGCGGCGGTGGGCGCATTCCCGGGCCCGCGACGATACGCGACAATTCCAAGCTCTCATTCCCCCCACGAAACGGATGGCAGGCATGGACGAAGTCGAACTCATCGCCGACGCGGACCGCCGTGCGGCGCGCTACACCGCCGGCATCGGCACGCACCGGGTGTTCCCCGACGCGAATGCGATCGCGGCCCTGGCGGGCTTCGACGAAGCCTTGCCGGCCTCGGGCCTGCCCGCCGCGGACACGCTCGAACGCCTGGACGTGCTGGGCACGCCCGCGACCGTGGCCTCCAACGGCCCCGACTACTACGGCTTCGTCATCGGCGCGTCGCTGCCGGTGGCCGCCGCGGCCGACCGCCTGGCCTTGGCCTGGGACCAGTGCGCGTCCTCGCCGCTCAATTCGCCGGTCGCCGACGCCATCGAACGCGTCGCCGGCCGCTGGGTGCTCGACATCCTCGACCTGCCGCGCGGCAGCGCGGTGAGCTTCGGCACGTCCGCAACCGCGTGCGGCGTCGCCTGCATCGCCGCGGCGCGCCGCGAACTGCTGCGCAGGCAGGGCTGGGATTTCGACGCGCGGGGCCTCGCCGGCAGCCCGCCGATCCGCGCGGTGGTGTCCGAGACCGTCCATGTCACCGTCCTCAAGGCCCTGCGCGTGCTCGGCTTCGGCCTCGACCTGGTCGAGCGCGCGCCGGTCGACGCACAGGGACGCATCGATCCCCACCGCCTTCCGCCGCTGGACGAACGCACCCTGCTCTGCCTGCAGGCGGGCGAGGTCAACACCGGCGAGTTCGACCCCTTTCCCGAACTGATCGACCGCGCACGCGCCGCGGGTGCCTGGGTCCACGTCGATGGCGCGTTCGGCCTATGGGCCCGCGCCAACCCGCACACGCGGCCGCTGACCGAAGGCGTGGACGGCGCCGACAGCTGGACCACCGATGCGCACAAGTGGCTCAACACGCCCTACGACGGCGCGATGGCCATCTGCCGCGAGCCCGGGGTCCTGGCTGCCGCGATGAACGCCGACGCGGCCTATTCGACCGCCTCGGCCGACAGCCAGAAGAACCTCGGCCTGGAGTTCTCGCGCCGCGCCCGCGGCATCCCGGTCTGGGCGGCCTTGCGGACGCTGGGGCGCGAGGGCGTCGCGGCCCTGGTCGAACGCCACTGCACGCTGGCTTCCCGGCTCGCGGACGGCCTGCGCGCGCAAGGCATCGAGGTATTGAACCGGGTCGTGCTCAACCAGGTGCTCGCCCGCCTCGACGACGACGCGGCCACGCGCGCACTCCAGGCCCGCGCCGTGGACAGCGGTCGGATCTGGTTCGGGCCGGGCCTGTGGCAGGGGCGCGCGGCGTTCCGCATGAGCGTGTCGTCGTGGCGCACCGAAGCCGCGCACGTGGACCGCGCGATCGCCCTGGTCGGCGAACTGGCCGCGCAGGAGGCGGCACCAGGCTGACCCCTTCAGCGCATGTCCTGCGTTATCCCGTGTCTGGAGCCTCGCGCGGAACATGGACGGATGACGACACTGGCATTGGCCATCGCCCTTCCCCTGCTGATGGTGCTCGCGATCGTCCTCGTGGCGGCCCGCCGCGGCCTGCAACTGCGCCTGCTGGTCGAGGACGGCGTGGAGACCGAGGGCCGCGTGGTGGCGCGCATCAAGCACACCGGCAGCACCTACCAGGCGCAGAAGCGCCTGCGCTACGAGTATCGCGATGGCCATGGCGAACGCCATGAACATGTCTCGCTGGTGCCCGACAGCCTCTGGAACCAGCACCCGCGTGGCACCTCGATCGCGATCGTCTACGCGCGTCGCAAGAGCCACGTGAGCGCGCCGCTGTACCTCGTGCGCCAGGCCCGCGAGGCGGTCGAACGCGACGACTGAGGTCGTGCCGGCGCGCGACTTCGCACCCGCTTCACCGTCCCGCCATCCCCGGTTTGCACCGCCCCGACAGACTGCGTGCCGTCCCCGCAGGAGTCGAGAGCATGCCCCACGCCCCCCGAACCGACCACGACCTGGTCGTCGTCGGCGCCAGTTTCGCCGGTGCCGCCTGCGCCCTCGCCGCCGCCCAGTCCGGCCTGCGCGTGCGCGTGCTGGAACGCAAGCGCGATCCGGGCGAAAAGCTGCACACCACCGGGATCATCGTGAAGGAAGCGGCCGAGCAGACCCTGTTCAACCAGTTGCCGTCGCAGCTGGTGCGCCGCGTCGAACAGGTCCGCCTCTACGCGCCCAGCCTCAAGCAGGTGGCGCTGGCCGCGCCCGGCTACTACTTCCTGACCACCGACACGCCCGAAGTGATGCGATGGCTGGCGTCGCAGATGGTGGCGCACGGCGTCGAGCTCGACCTGGGCACGGCCTTCACCGGCGCCGAGCGACGCGCGGATGGCTGGTCGGTGGACGGCATCGGCAGCACGCGTTACCTGGTCGGCGCCGACGGCGCGCGCTCGCGCGTGGCCCGGGCGACCGGGCTGGGTGAGGTGCGACAGTTCCTCTACGGCGTCGAGTACGACTTCCCCGGCGCCCGCCTGGCCTCGCCCGAAGCCCTGCACTGCTTCATCAGCAAGCGCTACGCACCCGGTTACATCGGCTGGATCGCGCAATCGCCGACCGGTATCCAGGCCGGCCTCGCCCTGCGCCACGACCCCGGGCGTGCACGGCTGCCGGACATCGACGGCTTCCTGATGCGGGTGGGCGATGTCGGCGGGCTGCCGCGCCATCTCAAGCCGGGTAGCACCCGGGCCGGGCTGATCCCATGCAGCGGCCCCGTATGGCCACTGGCCGCCGACGGCGTGATGCTCACCGGCGACGCCGCCGGCATCGTGTCGCCAGTCACGGCCGGCGGGATCCACTCGGCCTGGGAGCATGGCTGGACGATCGGCCGCGCGGTCGCGGCGCGTGTCCGCGATGGCGGCCCGCCGCCCGAGTGCGCCGCGGTCGAGGCCGCGCCACGCTTCCGCGCCAAGCGCGCCCTGCGCTGGGCCTACGACCGGCTGCAGTTCGACTGGCCCTTCGACCTGCTCATGCACACCCCGCCGCTGCGCTGGGCAGCCGAACAGGTCTACTTCCACAAGCGGGGCCAGCGGCCCTGAACAACATCGGGAACGCAGGCCCCGGGCCGCCGCGCGCGGACCGCCCCGCGATTCAGCGCAACTCGAAGGCGTCGCCGTCGAGCATGGCCGGGAAGCGTTCGCGGTGCGCCTGCAGCTCGGCGGCCTGCAGCGTGGTGGTCACCACCACTTCCTCGTCCGTGCATTCGCTGACCGGATGGCCGAGGAAGTCGATCACCGCGCTGTCGCCGGAATACGCGATGCCGTTGCCGTCGGTACCGACCCGGTTGAGTCCGGCGACGTAGCTCAGGTTCTCGATCGCGCGTGCGCGCAGCAGGGTCTTCCAGGGATATGCGCGCGCCGCCGGCCAGTTGGCCACGAACAGCAGCAGGTCGTAGTCCAGCTGTCCCGGGCGCTCGACGTCGTAGCGGTTGCGGCAGAACACCGGGAAGCGCAGGTCGTAGCAGACCTGCGGACAGATGCGCCAGCCCTTCCACTCCACCGTCAGCCGCTCGCGGCCCGCGGCGTAACGCTCATGCTCGCGCGCGTAGCGGAACAGGTGGCGCTTGTCGTAGTGCTGCAGGCCACCGTCGGGCGTCACGAACAGCATCCGGTTGTAGACGCCATCGCCCACCCGCAACTGCACGCTGCCGGTGATCGCCGCACCGATCCTGGCCGACTGCTCGCGAAGCCAGGCCACGGTGGGACCGTCCATGCCTTCGGCGCGGTCGATGGCCTCGTTGGAGAAGCCGCTGGTGAAGGTCTCCGGCAACAGCACCAGGTCGGTGATGTCGCGCAGCGAAGCGATCAGGTCGCCGTAGTACTCGCGATTGGCGTCCGGATCGTGCCAGCGGGTGGCACCCTGGACCAGCGAAATGCGGAGGTTGTCCATGATCGATCCTCAGAGGGTGCGGAGCCGCGCGATGGCTTCGTCCAGGGTGGCTTCGTTCTTGGCGAAGCACAGGCGCGCGAGGCGCTGCCCGGCCGGCGGCGATTCGTAGAAGGGCGACAGCGGGATCGCCGCCACGCCCTTTTCCGTGGTCAGCCAGCGACAGAACGCGGCATCGTCCAGGTCGCTCACCGCCGAGTAGTCGACCAGCTGGAAGTAACCGCCCGGTACCGGCAGCGGCTGCAGGCGGGTGGTCAGCAACTGTTCGCGGAAACGGTCGCGCTTGGCTTCGTAGAACGCGCCGAGCTGTTCGTAGTGCGCGGGTTCCTCGCGGATCATCTCCGCGAAGGCCGCCTGCGCCGGGGTGAAGGTGCAGAAGGTGTTGTACTGGTGGACCTTGCGGAACTCGGCCGTCAACGCCGGCGGCGCCACGCAGTAGCCGACCTTCCAGCCGGTGCAGTGGTAGGTCTTGCCGAAGC
>JAUIJO010000288.1 GCA_030431185.1 Gammaproteobacteria bacterium
CACCATGATCACCTTCGACGATTCGATCGGCGACATCCAGCCGCTGACGGAGACGATCAGCAAGGAGTTGCCGAAGTCGGCGCGCATGGAAGTCGGCATCCGCGGCCAGGGCGGTCGCGACGGCGGCAACGAGGGCGTGCAGGTGCAACTGGTGGGCGACTCCACCAAGGTCCTGACCGAGCTCGCCAGCGACATCGTCCCGATCCTGGCGAAGCGCAAGGAGCTGCGCGACGTGCGGATCGACGCCGGCGACACCAACAACGAGCTCATCGTCACCGTCGACCGGGAGCGCGCGGCGGCCTTCGGGTTCAGCGTGCAGGAAGTGTCAAGCTTCGTCGGCCTGGCGCTGCGCGGCGCGCAGCTGCGCGAGTTCCGGCGCGGCCAGACCGAGGTCCCGGTCTGGGTGCGTTTCGCGGGTGCCGAGAACTATGGCGTGCAGGACATGGAGAGCTTCACCGTGCGTTCGCCCGACGGCCGTTCGGTGCCCCTGCTGAGCATGGTGGACGTCAAGGTGGTCCCGGCGGCGACCCACATCAATCGCTTCAACCGGCAGACCACCGTGACCATCGCGGCCAACCTGGCCGGCGAAACCACCACGCCCGACGCGCGCAAGGCGCTGGAAGCCACCCTGGAGACGATGGCGTTCCCGCCCGGCTATGGCTACTCCTTCGATGGCAGCGCCTTCGAGCGCGACAACGAAGCGGTCAACCAGATGATGTTCAACACCTTGCTGGCACTGGTGATGATCTACGTGGTCATGGCGGCCGTGTTCGAGTCGCTGCTGTTCCCGGCGGCGATCATGAGCTGCGTCCTGTTCTCGGTGTTCGGCGTGTTCTGGCTGTTCTGGATCACCGGGACCGCGTTCAGCATCATGGCCTTCATCGGCATCCTGGTGCTGATGGGCGTGGTGGTGAACAACGGCATCGTCATGGTCGAGCACATCAACAACCTGAGGCGGCGCGGCATGTCGCGCACCGACGCACTGGTGGAAGGCAGCCGTGAACGCCTGCGCCCGATCATGATGACCATGGGCACGGCGATCCTGGCGATGATCCCGATCTCGCTGAGCGATACCGTGGTGCTGGGTGGCGCGGAGTATTCGCCGATGGCCCGCGCCGTGGCCGGCGGCCTGGCCTTCTCGACGGGTGTCAGCCTGATGTTCCTGCCGACGATCTACGCCCTGCTCGACGATGCGCGCAACGGCGTCATCCGCATCGTCCGCAGGGCGCGCGGCAAGGACGTTCGCGGCGAGGTCGCCTCGGTGACGGCCCTGCACGTGGATTGACGCGGCGCCGTTCCGTCGCCTGGAAGGGCACGCGTGTCGGCGTGCCCCTCAGGCCAGGGGCCTGCGAGCCGATCAAAAGGGCGCTCCCGAGGGTGCGCCCTTCCTGTTTCCACGGTTGCCGGCCCGCCGCCGGGGCAGCGTGGACGGCGGTGCCTGCCGTGCAGGTCCGTAGGGTGGGTCGAGCCGGAGGCGATCCCCACCATCGCTCCCGGCCGCGACGCAGATTGAGTTCTGCTTTGCGCAAGCCATCCTGTGAAGGTGGATGGGAAGCCAAGGCGAGATCACGACCTTCCGCCCTGTGGATGGGTTCCTTTTGTCTTGTCAGAAGGAACCAGAACCGCGCGCTCCATCGGCCGCCGGCACGGCTTAACAAGATGGCGTGGGGGAGCGGTCGGACAAGAGACTATGAGCGAAGCGCAGGGCTCCGCGCCTCCTCCCGCTCTGGCCTTGGTCACCCTCCGCGTGCCGCACTGGGCATGTGCAGGCTGCATGGGCCAGCCGTGCGCCATTCTCCCCAAAATTGGGGGAAGAGCCTTTTTCCGTGTCCGCTGCGTGACCCGTGCGACGCCGTCGGCGCGCTCGGTCGAGCGGATCAGCCGACCAGCTTGCCGAGCATCCTCAAGCCGCCGGTCCAGACCCCGATGGCGGTGCCCAGGCTGGTCAGGAAGAAATTCAGCAGGACGCGCGCCACGCGGTTCCGCCACCAGCCCTTGAGCGTGCCGACGTCCTCGCGCAGGGCCATGAAGTCGGCATAGGTGGGCTTTCGCAGCCAGGCTTCGGTCAGCGCGCTGAGCGTTCCCGAGGCCAGCGCCGGGTGCAGGGGCGTGATCGGCGAGGCGATGAACGCGACCAGGATGCTCAGGGGATGCCCGCCGGCGATGGCGCAGCCCAGCGCGCCCAGCAGGCCGGTCGCCAGCACCCATTGCAGCAGCAGGTCCGAGCCCACGTCGATGCCGCCCTGCCAGAACCCCCAGGCGAAACCGCCGAGGACGAAGGTGGTGAGGACGATCGTGAACCAGGGGACATCGCTCTTCTTCGGCAGCGCCTCGAGCTCCTCCCGGATCGCCGGCGCCGGTCGCGTTTCTTCGCGGAGGTGGCCGGCCATGCCGCGCAGGTGGCCCGCGCCGACGACCGCCAGCACCTCGCGCGGCGCGTGGCCGGCCTCGATGTCCGCGGCCGTGCCTTCGCGCAGGCGCGCGGCCATGTACCGGTCGCGCTCGTCGATGATGGTGTCGTAGAGCGCCGGGGTATCGCTGGCGAACTCGCTGAAGCTCGACTCCAGCATGTCGCCCGTCTTGAGCTTCTCGATGTCCTCCTCGGCCACCGGATCGTCGACGAGGAGCCCGGCGAGCAGTCCCCCGGCCAGTTTTGCCCGCCCCCAGAAGCCCAGCTTGCCCGAGGCGCGCTTGAACGTCAGGCCGACCTCCCGGTCGATGAGGTGCACCGGGAGGTCGCGATGGCGCGCCTCGAGCACGGCGCGCTTGAGCTCGGCGCCCGGCTGCACGCCCAACTGTTCGGCCAGGCGCCGCTGGTAGGCGGCCAATGCCAGGTTGGCGGCGAACAGGGCGGTCCGGCCGCTGCGGATGACCTCCACCAGGTCCAGCTTCGCCAGCGCATCCGGGTCGGTCAGGGCCTGCAGGCGCTGGGCATCGAGTTCGACCGCGACGGTGTCGAACTCGCCGCTGCCGATCGCGTCGCGGACGGCGTCGACGCTGGCCTGGGACACGTGGGCGGTGCCCAGGAGGGTGTAGCGGACGCCATCGCGCTCGACGACTTCGTGGGGCTGGTCGCGCCAGTGCGTCTCGGTGGCGGGAAG
>JAUIJO010000038.1 GCA_030431185.1 Gammaproteobacteria bacterium
CCGAGGACGGCACCACCCACATCGACTACCGCCCGGTGCACATGTACACGCTGACGGACGACGTGGAAGTGGTGCCGCCGAAGAAGCGCGTTTACTGAAGCCGGGATTGGTGATTGGTGAATCGTGATTCGTCGCCTGGAACCCTGGTGCCACGAACACGCCGCCTGTCATCCCAATCACTGATCACGAATCACGAATAACGGATTTGCCCAATGGCTGAATTCACTCTTCCCAAGAACTCGCAGATCCAGAAGGGCCGGCATTTCGCGGCCGCGTCGGGTGCGGGCAACGTCCGCACCTTCAAGGTCTACCGCTGGAACCCCGACGACGGAATGAACCCGCGGGTGGACACGTACGATGTGGACCTGTCGACCTGCGGTCCGATGGTCCTGGACGCCCTGATCAAGATCAAGAACGAGATCGATCCGACGCTGACCTTCCGCCGCTCCTGCCGCGAGGGCATCTGCGGCTCGTGCGCGATGAACATCGACGGCACCAACACGCTGGCCTGCACCAAGGCCATCAGCGATTGCGGCAAGGCCGAGGTGCCGATCTACCCGCTGCCGCACATGGAGGTCGTCAAGGACCTCGTCCCGGACCTGACCCACTTCTACGCACAGTACGCCTCCATCAAGCCCTGGATCCGCACGCAGAGTCCGGCACCGTCCGATCGCGAACGCCTGCAGTCGCCACAGGACCGCAAGAAGCTCGACGGCCTGTACGAGTGCATCCTGTGCGCCTGCTGCTCGACCAGTTGCCCGAGCTACTGGTGGAACGGCGACCGCTACCTCGGACCGGCCGTGCTCCTGCAGGCCTACCGCTGGATCGCGGACTCGCGTGACGAGGACACCGGCGCGCGCCTGGACGACCTCGAGGACCCGTTCAAGCTGTACCGTTGCCACACCATCATGAATTGCGCGCGGACCTGTCCCAAGGGGCTGAACCCCGCGCAGGCGATCGGTGAGATCAAGAAGCTGATGCTCGCGCGCCGGGTCTGACCTGCCGCGGGGGCGATGGGAGGGGCGTGCCACGGCACGCCCTTCCTGTTTGCGGTCCCGCGGGCGGGTAAGCTTCCGCGGTGATCCACTCGTTCAAGCCCATCCCGGCCCGACCCGACCCGACGAGGAGACGATATGGACGACAAGGCGATCTGGCTGCCCGCACTGGCGATGGCCGGACTGACGTTCGTGGTGTGGTGGCGCATGTACTTCATGCGCGTGGGGCAGATGAAGCGCGACCGCATCCATCCCCAGAAAGTGGCCACGTCGGCCGGGGCGGCCGCCCTGCTGACCGACAGTCGCGCCGCCGACAACTTCCGCAACCTGTTCGAGCTTCCCCTGCTGTTCTACGTGGCCCTCGTGGTTGCGGACCGCATCGGCCTGGTGGACGGTATCGTGCTGGCCCTGGCATGGCTGTTCGTGGCGTTGCGCGTACTGCACAGTGCGATCCATGTCACCTACAACAAGGTGATGCACCGCTTCATGGCCTATGTCGCCGGCGGGATCGCGCTGTGGGGCCTGTGGACCTACATCGGCCTGGCGCTGTTGCGGGGATGAGCATGGGCGGATCCGGGGCGGACGACGAGGCCGAACTGCGGCGCCTGCGCTGGCGCTGCCGTCGTGGCATGCGCGAGCTCGACCGCCTGCTCGAGCGCTACCTCGACCGCGAATGGAGGAAAAGTCCTACGGCCGAACGCGCGGTTTTCCGGGTCCTGCTCGACACCGAGGACGATAAGCTCTGGCACTGGTTCATGGGCCACGAGACCCCACCCGATGCCCCACTCCAGGCACTTGTCGAGCGGATTCGCGCCTTGCCGCATTGAATGGCGCCCGTCGAGGCTGCTGTGCGGCGGCCTGCTCGCGATGTCCGCACTGGCGGCATTGGCCTGCCTGCGATGCGGCCTCCCGGCCTGGGCGGCGGGATCGCTTGCGGTGGCCGCGACGGTCCGCGGCCTGCACATCGTGCTTCTCGAATGGCGTCGTCCCTGGCTCGACATCGTCGTTGCCGCCGATGCCGTCCATGTCGACGGCGAACCGGTGACGGCCTTCGGGGTGGCCTGGCGTGGACCGCTCGTGGTGGCCGACTGGCGGGACGGGACGGGCAGGGCGGTCCGGCGGGCCTGGTTGCCGGACACGCTGCCCGCCGACGCCCGACGTGAACTCCGACTGGCACTGCTCCGGGCCGACCCTGCCCGTGAGCCCGGATCGGTGGCAACATAAGCGGCTATGTTCAAACCCATCCCCGTGGCCATTGGCCTGCGCTACCTGCGCGCGAAACGCCGGAACGGCTTCATCTCGTTCATTTCCTTTGCCTCGCTGGCCGGCATCGCGCTGGGCGTGATGACCCTGATCACCGCCCTGGCGGTCATGAGCGGCTTCCAGCGCGAGATCCGCGACCGCATGCTGCAGATGGTGGCGCACGCCACGGTAAGCGCCTATGGCGAATCCATCCAGGATTGGCCCCGGGCGGTCGACATGGCACTCGCGGACCCGCGCGTGGCGGGGGCCGCGCCCTATGTCGAGAAGGAGGCGCTGATCTCCGGCACGCGCAACCAGCCCGCGATGGTGCGGGGCATCGTGCCCGAGCGGGAGGTCACGACGTCCGTGCTGGGAGAGAAAATGGTCATGGGCGACCTGGACTCGCTGGCGCCGGGCAAGTTCAACATCGTCCTCGGCAAGGAGCTCGCGCTCTGGCTCGGCGTGGGCGTGGGGGACAGCGTCATCGTCACCACCTCCAATTTCCGCAGCACGCCCATGGGTGCGGTGGCCCAGCAGAAGCGCTTCACCGTCAGCGGTCTGTTCGAAGCCGGCTACCAGGAGTTCGACAAGGGCCTGGCGGTGGCCAACATGTCCGACCTGCAACGGGTCCTGCGGATGGGCGATGGCGTCACCGGCGTGCGACTGAGGCTCCACGACATGGACCAGTCATGGGATGTCGCCCGTGACCTCGCGCTCGGCCTCGGCGGGCCCTACCGGGTCAGCGACTGGGCGAGCGAGAACGCGAACATGTTCCATGCCCTGAAGATGGAGAAGACCCTGATCGGCATCCTGCTGTCGCTGATCATCGCGATGGGCGCGTTCAACCTGGTGTCGTCGCAGGTGATGCTGGTCACCGACAAGCAGGCCGACATCGCCATCCTGCGGACCCTGGGCCTGTCGCCCGGCGGCATCATGAAGGTGTTCATGGTGCAGGGCTCGGTGATCGGCATCATCGGCACGGTGCTGGGCGTGGTCGGCGGCATCGCCCTGACGCTCAGCCTGGAACACATCCTGCGCTTCGTCGAAGAGGTGTTCGGCGTCAGCCTGCTGCCGTCGGCCGACGTGTACTACATCACCGGACTGCCGACCGACCTCCAGGTACACGACACCGTGACCATCGCCTGCGTCGCGCTGGCCATGGCCTTCATCGCCACCCTGTACCCGGCATGGCGCGCGTCGCGCACCGCGCCCGCGGAGGCCCTGCGCTATGAATGAGACCGCGCCGATGGACGCCACCCCCGTCATCCGGTGCGAGGGCCTGGCCAAGACCTACGCCGAGGGCGCGTTGAACACGCCCGTCTTCAATGCCCTCGATCTCACCGTCCACAAGCGCGAGACCGTGGCGATCCTCGGGGCTTCGGGTGCCGGCAAGAGCACCCTGCTGCACCTGCTGGGTGGCCTGGACGTCCCCACGTCGGGCGAGGTCTTCGTGGCCGGGCATCGCATGAACGGCTTGTCGGACGCCGAGCGCGGCCGTCTGCGCAACCGGTCGCTGGGCTTCGTCTACCAGTTCCACCACCTGCTGCCGGAATTCACCGCGCTCGAGAACGTGATGATGCCGGTCCTGCTCGGGGGCGCGGAGGTCGTCGCCGCGCGCCAGCGCGCGAGCGACCTGCTGGAGTCGGTCGGCCTGGGACACCGGCTCGGCCACAAACCCGGCGAGCTGTCCGGCG
This sequence comes from Gammaproteobacteria bacterium, assembly GCA_030431185.1. Lineage (GTDB taxonomy): Bacteria > Pseudomonadota > Gammaproteobacteria > Xanthomonadales > Xanthomonadaceae > Marilutibacter. Next base: position 3,932 of record JAUIJO010000038.1, read on the forward strand.
GTGAACGCCAGCGGGCAGCCGTCGCCCGCGCCCTGGTCAACACCCCCGCCTGCGTCCTCGGCGACGAGCCGACCGGCAACCTCGACGAGAAGACCGCGTCCATCGTCTTCGACCTGATGCTGTCGCTGAACCGCGAGCAGGGCACCAGCCTGGTACTGGTCACCCACGACCGGCGCCTCGCGCGGCGGCTGGATCGCGTGATGGAGCTGCACGAAGGCAAGCTCAGGGAATTGCAGCCGCACGAGGTGTAGGCATGAGCGACGCGGCAGGGACGCCGCCCGAACCGGGCCAGGACCGCGATGGCGGTCCGGTCGCCCTGCTGGGCCCGATCACGGCCGCCTGCCTGCTGGCCGGCGTGATGCTGGCTTTGTGGATGCCTCGTTTCCCGACCCCCTGGGCGAGTGCGGCGGCGCTTGTGCTGGGCATCGGCCTGGCGGCGTGCTTGCCGCGGCTCCGGCCGGCCGCGGCCCTGTTGCTGGGGCTTGGCCTGGCCGGACTGCATGCGCAGCATGCGCTCTCGCTGCAACTGCCCCCTTCGCAGGAAGGCAGGACCGTCACCCTGTCGGGTCGGATCGTGGGCTTGCCATTGCATGCGTCGATGCAGTCCCGTTTTGATTTCCGCGTGGACGCGGACCCGGTGCTGCCAGCGGCCCTCCGTGGGCGATTGTTGCGGCTTGGGCTGCGCAACGCGTCGGCGGACGCGCGCGCCCGCTACCGGGCCGGCCAGCGATGGCAGTTGGAGGTGGTGCTTCGCGCCCCACGCGGCCTCCGCAATCCGGGCGGGTTCGACAGCGAGAAACATGCGCTGGCGCAGCGACTGGCGGCCCGGGGGTTCGTGAAGGCACCTGGCCGCTCGGTATTGCTGGCGTCCGCCACCGGCATTGACGCCTGGCGCGAGTCCATGTCCAGCCGGATCGGGCAGGAGGTGGATGCGCCCGCGGCGCGCTTCGTCCGGGCGCTCGCCCTTGGCGACACCCGGGGCCTGGAGGACGGGGACTGGGCACTTTTGCGGGCGGTGGGGCTGACCCATCTGATCGCCATCTCCGGCTTCCACGTCGCACTGGTGGCCGGCTTCACCGCCTTGCTGGCACGGGGCGCGTGGTGGTGCTTCCCCGGCCTGGGCAGGCGCTTGCCGCGGCCGGTGGCGGCGGCCCTGGCGGGGCTGCTGGGTGCCTGCGTCTATGCCGCGGTGGCGGGTTTCGCGCTGCCCACGGTGCGCACCGTCCTGATGATCGCGGTGGTCGCGGTGATGCGAACGCGGCGGCAGCGCATCGGCTTGCCCGACACCCTCGCCATCGCAGCGCTGGCGATGCTGCTGGTCGACCCGCTTTCGGTGCTCGCCGCCGGCTTCTGGCTGAGCTTCATGGGCGTCGCCTGGTTGATGTGGTGCCTGCCCGACGCCGGCATGCGTCCGCTGCGGGCGTTCCTGTCGGCCCAGGCGGTCGCCACCGTCGGCCTGTTGCCCTTGAGCGTGAGCCTGTTCGGCCAGGCATCGCTGGCGGGACCGTTCGCCAACCTGCTCGCGGTGCCGTGGTGGAGCCTCGTCGTGGTGCCGCTGGCGCTGGCGGGTACCGGCCTGGACTCGCTGCTCGAGGGCGCAGGTACCGGTTTGTGGCGACTTTCGGCCTGGTGCTTCGACCTGGCGTGGCCCCTGTTCGAGGGCCTGGGCCGGAGTCCGTTGGCGATGCGGTGGATCCCGGAATCCGATGCCTGGGCGTTGTTGCTGGCCCTGCTGGGCGCGTTCTGGATGCTGCTGCCACGTGCCGTGCCCGGACGGGCCCTGGCGCTGTTGTTGTGGTTGCCGCTGCTGTGGCCGGCGCGGTCGCCGCCGGCGCCCGGGCAGGCGGAGATGCACGTGCTGGACGTGGGGCAGGGACTGGCCGTGCTGGTGCGGACGGCCCGCCACGACCTGCTGTACGACATGGGCCCCGCGGTGCCCGAGGGCTACGACGCAGGCGAGCGGATCGTGGTGCCGGCCCTGCATGCACTGGGCGTGTCCCGCCTGGACATGGCCATGGTGAGCCATGCCGACCTGGACCATGCGGGCGGCCTGGCGGCGGTGGCGCGCGGATTTCCCCTCGCCGACCTGCGGGCGCCGGAGGGCGCGGACGTGGGCGCGGGGCGGCCGTGCATCGCCGGGGACCAGTGGAGCTGGGACGGCGTCCGCTTCGAAGTGCTGCATCCCACACCGTTCTTTCCCTACCTGGGCAATGCCTCGAGCTGCGTGCTGCGCATCGAAGCCGGCAGCGTCGCGTTGTTGACCGGGGACATCGACGAGGTGATCGAAGAGCGCCTGCTGGCCCGCATGCCCGGGTCGCTGCGGGCCGACGTGGTGCTGGTGCCCCACCATGGCAGCGGGGGGTCCTCCACGCCCGCGTTCGTCGCGGCGACGGGCGCGAGCCGGGCCGTGGTGTCCAGCGGGCACGGCAACCGCTTCGGCCACCCCCGGCCCGCGGTCGTCGGCCGCTGGGCCTCCTCAGGGGCCGAGGTGCACGACACCGCCCGCGAAGGCAGCCTGCGCATCCGGCTCGGCGCCCGGGATTCCCCCGTCGAAGCACGACGGGCGACACATCCCCGGGCCTGGGATGCGGAGGCCCGGCGACGGTCGGCTTCGGAGCCGCGGTGACTGGGCTATCCTATCGGCCTGATGGATACGGCCCGGTGCCGGAGGTTTCGCGTGCTCGAATTGGTCAAGGCCGGCGGTTGGCCGATGATCCCGCTGTTGTTGCTGTCGCTGGTGGCCCTGGCGATCATCGTCGAACGTGCCTGGACGCTGCGTCGTGCCGCCGTGCTGCCCGCGGGCCTGGGCAAGGAAGTGCGTGCCTGGGCCAGCCGCGGCAAGCTCGATCCGGCCCACATCGAGTCCCTGCGCAGGACCTCGCCCCTGGGGGAACTGCTGGCGGCCGCGCTGGACGTGCGCAATCGTCCGCGCGACCAGATCCGTGAACGCATCGAGGACGTGGGACGCCACCTCGTGCACCGCATGGAGCGCTTCCTGAACACGCTGGGCACGATCGCCGCCGCCGGGCCTCTGCTGGGCCTGTTCGGCACCGTGGTGGGCATGATCCAGATGTTCCTGGTCATCGGCGACCAGGGCATCGGCGACGTCAACCAGCTCGCCGGCGGCATCGGCAAGGCGCTGGTCTGCACGGCCACGGGCATGATCGTGGCGATCCCGGCGCTGATGATGCACCGCTGGTTCCGGGGCCGGATCGGCGAGTACATCGTGACCATGGAGCACGAGGCCATCCAGCTGCTCGACACCCTGGAGCCGGCCGGCAAGGCGTCCCCGCCGAGCCCGGCCGGTGTGCGCAAGGTGCCCGCCAAGGTCGGGGCCTGACGCCATGCGCATCCAGGACCATCGCGCCTTCGACGAGCCCGAGATCAACCTCGTGCCGCTGATCGACGTGATCCTCGTGCTGATCATCTTCTTCGTGGTGACCACGACCTTCGACGCGCGCTCGGTCTTGAAGCTGCAGTTGCCACAGGCGACCGGCGAGGCGAACGACGCCAGCCAGTCTCTGAGCGTGCTGGTCAACGCCGACGGCCGCTACTTCGTCGACGACCGCGAAGTGCTGCGCGACGACCTGGAATCGCTGAAGTCCACGCTGGCCGAGGTCGCCGGCGACGATCGCGAGCGACCGGTGCTGTTGCGCGCGGACGCGCGCACGCCCCACCAGGCCGTCGTGACCGCCTACGACGCGCTGGGCCAGCTGGGGTTCAAGCGGGTCATGATCGCCACCGCGCCGCAGGCCGCGACGCCGGCCAGCACCCCCGGGACGCCTCCATGACGCAGCCCGACAGGGCCTGGGACATCTACCGGCGGCTGCTCGCCTTCGCGACGCCGTACCGTCCGCTGCTGCTGGTCGCCCTCGTCGGCATGGTCATCGAGGCCGCCGCGGGCGGTGCGTTCACCAAGCTGATGGAGCCGGTGGTCAACGAGACCTTCATCCGCCAGGACTCCGACCTGCGCGTCTGGCTGCCCCTGATCATCGTCGGCCTGTTCGTGGTGCGCGGGATCGCCGGCTACGTCAGCGACATGGGCATGGCGCACGCGGGCCGCGGCATCTCGCGCGACCTGCGGGTGAAGGTGCTCGACAAGTACCTGCGCCTGCCCGGCGAGCGCTTCGACAGCGAGCCGGTGCCATCGATGCTGGTGCGGCTGGGCTCGGACAGCGACCAGGTCGCGCAGGCCGCGGTCGATGCCCTGAAGGTCATGCTGCAGCAGTCGTTCCAGGTGATCGCCAGCCTGATCGTCATGCTGATCACCAGTTGGCAGGTGACCATCGCGATCCTGATCATGGCGCCGCCGCTGGCCTGGGTCATGGACCGCGTGGGCAAGCGCTACCGCAAGATCAGCCACCGCATCCAGGAAAGCGGCAGCCAGCTGATGCAATCGGCCGACCAGGCGCTGTCCAACCAGCAGGAAGTGAAGGTCTACGGTGCCCAGGAGGTCGAGATGGCGCGCTACGCCGCGCAGGCCGACCACCACCGCAGGCTCAGCGTGAAGGTCGAGTCGACCCGCAGCATCTCCTCGGCGATGGTGCAGCTGATGGGCTCGGCGGGCCTGGCCCTGTTGCTGTTCTTCGCCGGTCGCGAGGCGGCGGCGGGGCGCCTAAGCGCCGGTGGCTTCGTCGCCCTGATGATCGCCATGATGGCGATCATCCCGGCACTGAAGCAGCTGACCAACGTGCAGAACATGTTGCAGCGGGGCGTGGCCTCGGCCGAGCGCCTGTTCAACGTGCTCGATGCCGACGACGAGCCCGACACCGGCACGCGACCGCTCGATCGCGCCGAGGGCGTGCTGGAATTCCAGGGTGTCACGGCCCGCTACCCGGGGCAGGCGACGCCGGCCCTGTCGGACGTCAGTTTCGAGGCGCGGCCGGGCACCGTCACCGCGATCGTCGGCCGCTCCGGCAGCGGCAAGACCAGCCTGATCAAGCTGATCCCGCGCTTCTACGAGCCCGAGGCGGGACGGATCTGCCTGGATGGCCACCCGCTGGACGAATACCGGCTCGGCGACCTTCGCCGCAACATCGCCCTGGTCGGCCAGCAGGTCATGCTGTTCGACGGCACGGTCGCGGCGAACATCGCGTATGGCGAGTTGCAGCAGCGGTCCCCGGAAGCGCTTGAATCGGCGATCCGCGGCGCCAACGCGATGGAGTTCGTCGAGAAGCTGCCCGAAGGCGCGGGCACCGGCATCGGCAGCAAGGGGGGCAAGCTCTCCGGTGGCCAGCGGCAGCGCCTGGCGATCGCGCGGGCGATGCTCAAGGACGCGCCGATCCTGATCCTCGACGAAGCCACCGCGGCGCTCGACGCGGAATCCGAGCGCCTGGTCCAGGATGCGCTCGAGCACCTGATGCCCAATCGCACCACGCTGGTGATCGCGCATCGCTTGGCCACGATCGAGCACGCCGACCAGGTGCTGGTCATGGACGAGGGCCGCATCGTCGAGCGCGGCACTCACGCCGGATTGATCGCGGCCGACGGACTGTATGCGCATCTCCATCGAATGCAGTTCCGCGAGGCGACATGACCGGACGCACGCAGCGGGCGCGGGGACAGGCGCCACGCTACTGGTACGACGGTGCGGCCGCACCCCTCCACGCCAAGCTCGTTTCGGGCCTGTACGCCGGGGCGACCGGCCTGAGGCGCTGGCTGTATCGCAAGGGCTGGCTGCCTTCGCGCCATCCCGGCGTGCCCGTGGTGGTGGTCGGCAACATCACGGCGGGGGGATCCGGGAAGACGCCGTTGACCATCGCGCTCATCGAGCGGCTCCGCCAGCAGGGGTTCTCGCCGGGCGTGGCCAGCCGCGGCTATGGCCGCGAGGACGACGACAAGGCGCTGTGGGTCGACGCGAAGACCGACCCGGCCCTGGCCGGCGACGAACCGGTGCTGATCGTCGCCCACACCGGGGTGCGCTTGCGGGTCGATCGCGATCGGCACGCCGCGGCACGCGCCCTGGCCGAGGCCGGCTGCGACGTGGTCGTCTGTGACGACGGCTTGCAGCACTACGCGCTGGCGCGGGACATCGAGATCGAGGTCATCGACGGCCAGCGCCGGTACGGCAACGGTCGCCTGCTGCCGGCAGGGCCCCTGCGGGAGCCCGTCGAGCGTGGCCGGCGCTGCGACTTCCGGGTCGCCAACCTGCCCGAGGGCAACGGCGAGGGCGCGCGTGCCGGCTTCGGCGAGTGGCCCATGCGACTCGTCGCCGACAAGGCCGTTCCGCTGACGGGTGGCCGGCCCTGCGGGCTGGAAGCGTTCGCCGGCCACCGGGTGCATGCCGTGGCTGGCATCGGCAACCCCGAACGCTTCTTCTCGATGCTCCGCCAGCGCGACATCGCCGTGGTCCCGCATGCGTTCCCCGACCACCACGACTACAGCGAGGCCGACCTCCAGTTCGGCAGCGCCTTGCCCGTCCTGATGACCGAGAAGGACGCGGTGAAGTGCCGCGAGTTCCGCGCCGCGAGCCACTACAGCGTGCCGGTGCGCGCCGAGCTGCCGGAAGCCTTCTGGGTCGCTCTCGTCGCACGCCTGCAGGCAATCGGGAGGCCCGATGCACACCCCTGACCTCGACTTCGTCGTCGCCATTCCCGCCCGCCACGACGCATCGCGCCTGCCGGGCAAGCCACTGCGCCTGCTGGCCGGCGAGCCCCTGGTGCTGCATGTCGCGCGTCGTGCGCTGGCGGCGGGGGCGCGGGACGTGTGGGTCGCCGCCGACGATGCCCGCATCGCCGACGCGCTGCAGGGCGCCGGCGTGCGCGTGGCGATGACCTCGCGCGAGCATGCCTCGGGCACCGACCGCCTCGCCGAATGTGCCGCCATTGCCGGATGGGACGACGAAACCATCGTGGTCAACCTGCAGGGCGACGAACCCTTCGCCCCGGCCTCCGGCATCCGCGCGGTCGCGGCCCTGGTGCGCGACAGCGGGGCCGAGATGGCGACGCTGGCGACGCCGGTGGAGTCGCTCGAGACGCTGTTGGACCCCAACGCCGTGAAGCTGGTGCGCACGGGCAACGGAGACGCGCTCTACTTCAGCCGCGCACCCGTGCCATGGCCCCGGGATGCCTTCCAGGCCGATCGGACCCGCATGCCCGAAGGCGACCACTGGCTCCGGCACATCGGCATCTACGGGTATCGCGTTGGCTTCCTGAAGCGTTTCGCGGCGATGCCACCGGGGCGCCTGGAAGGCATCGAGGCGCTGGAGCAGTTGCGGGTGCTCGAGGCCGGATGCCGGATCGCGGTCGCCCTGGCCCCGGAGGCGTTCCCGCCGGGGGTCGATACGCCCGGGGACCTCGCGCGTGCGGAAGCGCGCATGGGCGACGCCCATGGCTGAGCCGATCCGCCTGCTCGTGGTGTGCCTGGGCAACATCTGCCGCTCGCCGATGGCCGAAGGCGTGTTGCGCGCGCGGATCGGGGCATCCCCGCTGGCCGGCCAGGTCGAGGTCGATTCGGCCGGCACCGGCGACTGGCATGTCGGACAGCCGCCGGACCGCCGCGCGATCGCCAAGGCGCGGGAGCACGGCGTCGACATCGCCGGCCTCCGCGCACGCCAGTTCGGCGCCGCCGACCACCACGACTTCGACTGGGTGCTCTGCGCGGACCGGAGCAACCTGCGCGATGTGCGACGCGTCGCGCCCGTCGAAGGCGCGCGTGCGCGGAGCGGGCTGCTGCTGGAGTGGGCGGCCCTGGAGGGCGAGGATGAGATCCCCGACCCCTACACCGGCGGCGCGGCGCAGTTCGAGCATGTATTCCAGCTGCTGGACGCGGCCGCCGACGGCATCGTGGCGCGGCTGCGGCGCGAATACCGGCGCTGAACCCGGATGGCGGGGCAGGTGGCCATCCCGGGAGGCCAGGGCTTGCCCTCGGCGCGTTCGAACCCAATCCTTGGGCGGATGCCCCGCCTCACGCGCCCCCGTCGAATCCCCATCGTGCCCGGCCTCGTTACGACGTGGCCGGTCGGCAAGGGGGCCGGCGGGTGAGCGCTTCCCCGGCCACTCCGGCATTCGACGGCAAGGATTTCGTGCGCGGGCTCAGCACCGCGCCCGGCGTGTACCGGATGATCGCCGCCGACGACAGCGTGCTGTACGTCGGCAAGGCCGGCGCACTGCGCAAGCGCGTGGCGAGCTACTTCAACGCCTCGCCCAAGTCCGCGCGGATCATGTCGATGCTGTCGCAGGTCGCGCGGATGGAGGTCACGGTCACGCGCACCGAGGCCGAGGCGCTGATCCTCGAGAACCAGCTGATCAAGTCGCTGAAGCCGCGCTACAACGTGCTGCTACGGGACGACAAGAGCTACCCCTACGTGCTCATGACGCAGGAGGACTGGCCGCGCATCGCCATGCATCGGGGCGCGCGGGCGGTGCCGGGGCGCTATTTCGGACCGTACCCCAGCGTGGGCGCGGTGCGCGAGACGCTCAACCTGATGCACAAGCTGTTCCGCCTGCGAAGCTGCGACGACAGCGTGTTCCGCAACCGCTCGCGTCCTTGCCTGCAGTACCAGATCGGGCGGTGCAGTGCGCCGTGCGTGGACCTGGTGTCGGCCGATGAGTATCGGGAAAGCCTGCGTCGCGCGACGATGCTGCTGGAAGGGCGCAGCGACGAACTGACCGGCGAGCTGGGTCGGGCGATGGAGGCCGCGAGCGAGCGCCTGGAGTTCGAGGCGGCCGCGCGCCTTCGCGACCTCATCGCGTCGATCCGTACCCTGCAGGCGCGCCAGTACGTCGACGGGCGGGCGGCCGACCTCGACGTGCTCGCCGTCGCCATGCAGGGCGCGGCGGCCTGCGTGTTGCTGTTGGCGTTCCGCGACGGCCGCAACCTCGGCACGCGCGCGTTCTTCCCGCGCACGAACGGCAGCGAGAGCGCGGACGAAGTCCTGGCCGCCTTCGTCTCGCAGTACTACGGCGAGCAGCGCCCGCCCTCCGAGATCGTCCTCGACCGCGACATCCCCGACCGCGAGCTGATCGAGCAGGCGCTGTCGGCCGTCGATGCACGCAAGGTCCGGATCCGCACGCGCGTGCGCGGCGAGCGTGCCGGCTACCTCGACCTGGCCGCCCGCAACGCGGCCCTGGCGCTGGCGACCGAACGTACCAGCCACGCCGCGCAGAAGGCGCGCTCGGAGGCCCTGCAGGCGCTCCTGGGGCTGGAAGAGCCTGCGTCGCGGATCGAGTGCTTCGACATCAGCCACACGATGGGCGAGGCGACCGTGGCGTCCTGCGTGGTGTTCGACGCGGAGGGCCCGGTCCGGGGCCAGTACCGCCGTTACAACATCAGCGGGATCGAGCCGGGCGACGACTACGCGGCCATGCACCAGGCGATCGAGCGCCGGTTCCGGCGGGCGATGGACGAATCGGGGGTGCTGCCCGAGGTCCTGTTGATCGATGGCGGGGCGGGGCAGGTCGCGCAGGCACGCGAGGCGCTCGCCGAACTCGGTGTCCAGGGCGTGCTGCTGGTCGGCGTGGCGAAGGGCCCCGCACGCAGGCCCGGCGACGAGGAACTGCTGCTGCCCGATGGCCGCGGCGTGCGCCCGGGCGCGGATTCGCCAGCCCTGCAGCTGGTCCAGCAGGTGCGCGACGAGGCGCACCGTTTCGCGATCACCGGGCACCGTGGCAAGCGCCAGAAAGTGCGCAACACCAGTCGACTGGAGGACATTCCCGGCATCGGGCCGCGACGGCGCGCGAGCCTGCTCAAGCACTTCGGCGGCCTGGGGGGCCTGAAGGCCGCCGGCATCGAGGAGATCGCCCGCGTCGAGGGCATCAATGTTTCACTGGCCGAGCGGATATATGCCACCCTGCATGGGTTGGATGCCCCCGGCTCCCAGAACGCCCCCACCTGACGCGGTCCACGCGGAGTACTCGATGAAGTTGACGGTTCCCACCATGCTGACCCTGCTCAGGATCCTGCTGATCCCGGTGCTCGTGCTGGTGTTCTACCTGCCCTTCAAGTGGACCAACTTCGCGGCCGCGTTCATCTTCGCGCTGGCCTCGCTCACCGACTGGCTCGACGGCTGGATCGCGCGGGCCTACAACCAGCATTCAGCTTTCGGCGCGTTCCTCGATCCGGTCGCGGACAAGCTGATGGTCGCGATCGCGCTGATGCTCACCGTGCAGGCCCACCCGACGATCTGGATGACCCTGTGGGCGGCGGTGATCATCGGCCGCGAGATCGCGGTATCGGCGCTGCGCGAATGGATGGCCGAGGTGGGGGAGCGTTCCAAGGTCAAGGTCGCCACCGTCGGCAAGGTCAAGACCATCGTGCAGATGGTCGCGCTGGTGTGCCTGTTGTACCAGGAGCCATTCGTCGGCTTGCCGGTCTTCGTGATCGGCGAGTGGCTGTTGGCCGCGGCGGCCCTGCTGACCCTGTGGTCGGGCCTGGCGTACCTGCGTGCCGCGTGGCCCACGCTCACCGCGGGCACGAAAATCTGAAAAAAGCAGTTGACACTTTCGTGTCGATGCCTAAAATGGCGGCTCCTCAGCGGGAATAGCTCAGTTGGTAGAGCACGACCTTGCCAAGGTCGGGGTCGCGAGTTCGAGTCTCGTTTCCCGCTCCAGTTTCAAGAAGGGGAAACCCTTTTGACAAAACCCCCATCGTGGGGTTTTGTTTTTTCCGGAAAGGAAAAGCGCAAGGCAACGCGCAGGCGCCCCCAAAGGCGTTAAGCTTTCCGACAGTCACCGGCCGGGTGGCAGAGTGGTTATGCAGCGGATTGCAAATCCGTGTACGCCGGTTCGATTCCGACCTCGGCCTCCAGACAGGCGGGACGCTCCCATGGGCGTCCCGTTTTTTGTTCCAGGGTTCCAGCGGGCGGCGGGACGCGTACAGGCACGCGTAGCCCGCCCGGTCCGTGACCGTCGCGATCATGTCTCCTCCCCTGGCATCCCCGGTCAGGCAAGTACTCTAGGCCGGGCCGGTCTGGCGTAAGCTACGCGCCGACCTGCCGCGCCGCCCGGATGGCGAAACTGGTAGACGCAGCGGACTTAAAATCCGCCGGGGGCAACCCCTTGCCGGTTCGATCCCGGCTCCGGGCACCAGGGCCAGGCGGCCGCCGATGGGCTGGCCGCGCACGCGCCGGGCGCGTTAGTCTGGAGGCATGAGCCGTCCATCACGCAATACCGTCGCAGTCGCCTTTGCCGTCGCGCTCTCCGGCTGGGGGCCGGCGCTCGCCTCCGATTTCGACCAGTGCGTGGAAGGCCTGCGGCAGAAGGCGCAGGCGGAAGGCATCAGCCGCGCCGTATTCGACGCCAACGTGCCCACGGTGACGCCCGACCCGAGCCTGCTGGAACTGCTGGACCGGCAGCCCGAGTTCAGCACGCCGATCTGGGACTACATGGCCGGCCTGGTCGACGAGGAGCGGGTGGAGGAGGGCAAGGCCATGCTCGCCACCCATGCAGCGACGCTAGCGCGCGTCGAGGACGCGTACGGCGTCGATCCGGCGACCGTGGTCGCGGTCTGGGGCGTGGAGAGCAACTACGGACAGGTGTTCGGAAAGCGCCCGCTGCTGACCTCGCTGACCACCCTGTCCTGCATGGGGCGCCGACAATCCTTCTTCCGGGGCGAACTCATTGAAACGCTGCGCATCGTGCAGTCCGGCGACGTCGCGCCCGACAAGCTCGTCGGTTCCTGGGCCGGCGCGTTCGGCCATACCCAGTTCATGCCCTCGACCTACCGGCGGATCGCGGTGGACTTCGATGGCGACGGGCGTCGCGACCTGGTCGGCAGCGTCCCCGACGCATTGGCTTCCACGGCCAACTACCTGAAGCGTTCGGGCTGGCGGAGCGGCCAGCCGTGGGGCTTCGAGGTCCGCCTGCCGGAAGGCTTCGATGCCGCCGGCGCGGGCCGCAAGAACCGGCACCCGCTGTCCCATTGGCAGGCGAGGGGCATCCGCCGGGTCGACGGCGCCGAGGTTGCGCTGCCCCCTGGCACGCCGACGGCCCTGTTGCTGCCCGCGGGCGCGACGGGACCGGCGTTCCTGGTCTTCAAGAACTTCGATGCGATCTATTCCTACAACGCCGCGGAAAGCTATGCGCTGGCCATCGCGCACCTGTCCGATCGCCTGCGCGGCAAAGGCCCGTTCGTCACGCCGTGGCCCACCCCGGACCCGGGGCTGTCGCGGCGCGAGCGGCGCGAGCTGCAGGAGCTCCTGCTCGCGCGCGGGCACGACATCGGTGAAGTCGACGGGATGATCGGCTCCGCGACCCGGGCGGCGATCAAGCTCGAGCAGGCGCGGCTGGGCCTGCCGGTCGACGGCCGGGGCGGCCTGCGTATCCTCGATGCCCTGCGTGGTGACGCCCCGGCGACACCGGCTCCGGCACAGTAGGCGCATCCGCGTTCCGCCCGCGCTGCCTGGAGTCGCCATGTACCGTTATTCCGCCTATGTGCTCAGCCTGCTGCTCACGGCCCTGTCCTGCGGCATGCTGGCGGTGGACCTGCGCTGGGCCTGGGGCGTGGCGATCTTCGGCCTGGTCGCCGGCCTGGGGACCTGGGACCTGCTGCAGAAGACCAGCACGCTGCGGCGCAACTACCCGCTGCTCGCGCATTTCCGCTACGGACTGGAGTCGATCGGCCCGGAGATGCGGCAGTACTTCATCGAGGCCGACACCGCCGAGGTGCCGTTCTCGCGCCAGCAGCGCGCCCTGGTGTACCAGCGCGCCAAGTCGGTCAGCGACGTGCGGCCGTTCGGCAGCCTCCAGGACATCTACGCGCTCGACTACGAATGGATCAACCATTCGATGAATCCCATCGAGCACGGTTCGCACGATTTCCGCGTGCTCGTCGGTGAGAACACCGCGCACCCGTACTCGGCGAGCGTGTTCAACATCTCGGCGATGAGCTTCGGCTCGCTGTCGGCCAATGCCATCCGCGCGCTCAACGAGGGCGCGCGGCTCGGTGGGTTCTACCACGACACCGGGGAGGGCTCGATCTCGCGCTACCACCGCGAACCGGGCGGCGACCTGGTATGGGAGATCGGTTCGGGCTACTTCGGCTGCCGCAACCCGGACGGCAGCTTCAGCGAGGAGCGCTTCGCCG
>JAUIJO010000289.1 GCA_030431185.1 Gammaproteobacteria bacterium
CGTTCTCGATCGCCGGCGGCGGCGACACGCTTGCCGCGGTCGACAAGTACGCCATCGCCGATGACGTCGGCTACATCTCCACCGGCGGCGGTGCGTTCCTCGAGTTCCTGGAAGGCAAGGAGTTGCCGGCCGTCGCCGCGCTGAAGGCGCGCGCCGCCTGATGCACGCGTCGTCGAGCGTGCCGGACACCCTGTTCTTCGACCTCGACGGCACCCTGATCGACTCGGCGACCGGCATCACCCGCTGCGTCGCGCATGCGTTCGAACGGCTCGGGCTCGAGGCCCCGCCGGAGGCGGAGCTGCGGGCCTGGATCGGTCCCTCGCTGCGCACCAGCTTCGCGCCGGTGCTCGGCGACAAGGCCCGGGTCGAGACCGCGGTCGAGCATTACCGCGAGCGTTTCGACCGGGTGGGCTGGACCGAGCACGAGGTCTATGCGGGTATCGGCGCGGTGGTCGAGGCGCTGCATGCCGGGGGCCACCGGCTGGCCGTGGTCACCGCCAAGAACGAGCCGCACGCGCGCCGCATCGTCGAGCACCTGCCGTTTGGCGGGTGCTTCGCCGACGTGATCGGCGCCACCCCCTGCGGGACGCGCAGCGAGAAACCGCAACTGGTCGCGGAAGCGTTGCAGCGGCTGGCCCTGGCGGCCGGGTCCTGCGTGATGATCGGCGACCGCCGGATGGATATCGAAGGCGCGCGCCACCACCGCATGCGCAACATCGGCGTGCTCTGGGGGTTCGGTGGCGAAGCCGAGCTGCGGGAGGCCGGGGCCGAGCGGTTCGCCGCCACGCCGCCCGACCTGTTGCGACTGCTCGGCTGAGGCCCCGGCGGTACGCGTGTCAGGCCGATCCCGCCGCCTCGCGGGCCGTGCGCCAGTCGCGCGCGAGCAATCCGTGGAGCGCGGTGTCGCAGGTTTCGCCGGCCACCTCCCAGCGCTCGCGCAGCAGCCCCTCCCGCACGAAACCCAGGCGCTCGGCCAGGCGGCAGGAGGCCAGGTTGCGCGGATCGATGTCGGCTTCGACGCGGCGCAGCCCCAGCCCGTCGAATGCATGGTCCAGCGCCAGCGCGGTGGCTTCGCGCGCCAGCCCGCGACCCCATGAGTCCCGTTGCAGCATGTAGCCCACGTCGGCGAGGCGCTGGGCGGCGTTGACATGGAACAGCGCGACGCCTCCCAGCATCCTGTCGTCGTGGCGATCCGCGATCGCCCAGCACACCTGCCGGTCGGGCGCGTTGTCGTGGAGGCTGGAGTCGAACTTCTCGCGGGCCTGCTCGACATGCGTCCACGGCGGATGGCTGCCATAGCGCATCACGACGGGATCGGCATGCATCGCGAAGAACGCCGGCAGGTCGGATTCCCGGTAGGCACGGAGGCGGATGCGCTCGCCTTCCAGCGTCGGCGAGATGAACGGGGTGCTTGCCATCATCGAAGCTCCATGCAGCGGTGCGACCGGCCTCGGGTCCGGGGCCACGGATGCCGCAACGTCTCGCGCAGCCGCCGTTCGTTGCAAAGGCCCGGCCGATGCACTGGTCTGCTTTGACCGAGGGTATTTCATACCACTGCGCGCCGCGCCGGCGCCATTCGCACCCGGCGCGTGCCTTGCCGTCCGAATCGCCGGATTGCTGTGCTAGTTTCGCCGGCATCACCGCCAGACGCATGCGCATGACCGCCCAGAAACGTCGCACCAAGATCCTCGCCACCCTCGGGCCCGCCACCGACCCCCCGGGCGTCCTGGATGCGCTGCTGAAGGCGGGCGTCGACGTGGTGCGGCTCAACTTCTCCCACGGCGACCCGTCCTCGCAACTGGAGCGGGCCGACGCGGTGCGGGCGGCGGCGAAGCGGGTGGGCGTCGAAGTCGGCATCCTCGCCGACCTGCCGGGTCCGAAGATCCGCATCGAACGTTTCGCCGAGGGCAAGGTGGAACTCAAGAGCGGCGACGCCTTCGACCTGGTCGCCAGCGACGACGCGCCCCCCGGCACCTCGCGCGCGGTGGGCGTCAGCTACCTGGGCCTGCCCGACGACGTGGCGCCCGGCGATACCCTGTTGCTGGACGACGGCCTGATGCAGCTGCGCGTGGAGACGGTCGAGGGGCCGCGGATCGCCTGCATCGTGCTCAACGACGGCGTGCTGTCCGACCGCAAGGGCCTCAACAAGCTCGGCGGCGGCCTGTCGCTGGGCGCATTGACCGACCACGACCGCCACCTGATCAAGTTCGCCGCGCAGGCCAACGCCGACTTCATCGCGGTGTCGTTCTGCCGCAACGCGGAGGACATGAACGAGGCGCGACGGGTGGCCCGGGAGGCCGGCAGCGACGCCGCGATGGTGGCGAAGGTGGAACGTGCCGAGGCCATCGAGAACCTGGTCGAGATCGTCGACGCCAGCGACGTGGTGATGGTCGCGCGCGGCGACCTGGGCGTGGAGATCGGCGATGCCGAACTGCCCGGCCTGCAGAAGAAGATCATCCGCGTCTCGCTGGAGCGCAACAAGGTCGTGATCACCGCCACCCAGATGCTGCAGTCGATGGTGGAAAGCCCGATCCCGACGCGCGCGGAGGTGCTCGACGTGGCCAACGCCGTCATCGACGGCACCGACGCGGTGATGCTCTCGGCCGAGTCCGCGGCGGGGCGCTATCCGGTGAAGGCGGTCGAGGCCATGGCCCGCATCTGCCTGGGCGCCGAACGCCAGTTCGCGCACGACACCGACTTCGAATCCGCGCCGCGCAACCTCGAGCGTGCCGACCAGGCCATCGCGATGTCGGCGATGTTCCTGGCCGAGCACATCGGCGTGCGCGCGATCGTGGCCATGACCGAGTCGGGCGGCACCGCGCGCTTCCTCTCCCGCTTCCGCTCCTCGGTGCCGATCTTCGGCCTGTCGCGCCACGACGGCTCCCGCCGCAAGATGGCGATGATGCGCGACGTGTTCCCGATCGATTTCGACAGCCGCGGGCTGGCTTCGCGCGATGCCGCCCGCAGTGCCATCCGGCAACTGTTCGATGCCGGCCTGCTGGACGCGGGCGAGCGCATCATCTTCACCAGCGGCGACCACATGGAGCACCGGGGCGCCACCAACACGCTGCGCCTGCTGCAGGTGGGCG
>JAUIJO010000039.1 GCA_030431185.1 Gammaproteobacteria bacterium
GATGCCCCCGCCGCCGTAGGTGTCGCCGTTGACCATGATCTCGACGAAATCGTACGGCGCATGCTGGGCGAGGTCGCGGAAGGCGCGGTTGTCGAGGGTGAGGATGTAGCGCTCGCTGCCGAAGATGTCGTAGCGCGCACCGGTCGCGGATGCGTGGTGGATGCCGGTCGAAGGGCGGCTGACGCCCGGCTCGGGCACCGGTACGGCCAGCGCCCAGACGTTGAAGTCGGACGCACGCTCCTTGAACGGCGACACGCTGAAGAGCGTGTCGGCCAGGGCATGCGCGCGTGCCACGAAGCGGTCCATCTCGCCCTCGGTGTAGCCATCGCCGAGCAGCAGCAGGTCGACCTTGTCGGCAGGCTTGCCGTTGCGACGGATCGCGATCGGCATGCCCACCGGCCAGCGATCCGCGAGCATGCTGCGTCCGCGTTCCACGTCGAGCGCCGCCGGGTCCACCGTCACCGACCACGAAGGGACGAAGCGGTTGTTCGCGTCGCGGCCGTGGACGGTCACCTTCACCGGCGCGTCCGGCATGGGGAAACGCAGGGATTCCTGGAAGCTGCGCTGCATGCCCCTGCCTTCGTCGGTGGTCCGCCATTCGCCGAACACCGTGCTGTAGCCGCGGGAATACAGCAGCCTGCCCGTGGCCGCGTCGGCCACCTCGAACTTCTGGCTGCCGCGATTGCTCGCGTCGATCGGATGCGCCGGATTGCCCGGCCAGGGCAAGGGCTCCTCGACGACGCGCTCGAGGGCGTAGTGCTCGGTGGTGGCGTCCCCGGCATGCTGGATGTCGACACGCAGCGTCGGGGGCGTCGACTGGGCGGTGCCCGCGCCCGGCCACGACACGGCGACGAACAGACAGGCGATCCAGGCGGTTCTGATGGTCATGGCAGTCCCCGGTGCGATCGGGCGGCGTGCGCCCCCGTACACGCATCATCGGGGATGCACGCGAAGATGAGAACCGGCACCAGGTCCGCCTCGCACCGGGCAGCGCTACGCCGACGCGGCCATGGCATCCGCGGCCAGGCGCGCGGTGATCGCCGCATGCAGGGCCGGGCCTTCCGGGACGCGCAGGCCGAACACCTCGCGCAGCGCGTCGATCACCGCGTCGGCATCGGGCAACTGGCGATGCTCGCTGGCCTGCCCCAGGCGGTGCAGGCCCAGCCGTCCGCCGTTGAGCGTCCTTCGCAGGCCGGGCCCGGTCCGCGCGACCCGCAGCTGGCCGGGAAACGTCGAGGCCGGGTTCGTCCAGACGTACCAGTTGGCGACCTCCAGGTCGATCGGCGCCTGCGGCTGCAGGTCGAACACATACAGCGCGCGCCACGTGTCGAGCACGCGGGCGTGCACCGCATGGCTGCCGTCGCGGATGACGATGCGATAGTCCTCGTGCGCCGTGGCCTGCGGCGCTTCGGTGTCCAGGCGCAGCGGTCCGGTCGGCACCATCCCGCCGAAGCCGACGTCGACCATGTAGGCCGCCTCGTCCAGTCTTACCTCCACCAGCATGTGGCTGCGCGGCGGTAGCGCGTCGTCGACGCGGCCCATCATCACCCGCGCCGTCAGCGCGCGTGCCTCGAACCCCAGGGCCTGCAACAAGGCCAGGAACAGGCTGTTGAGCTCGAAGCAGTAGCCACCGCGCCCCTCGTGCAGGAGCTTGCGCTGCAGGGAGGCCAGGTCGATCGCGACCGGCAGGCGCAGCAGGGTCGCGATCGTCTCGAAGGGGAAGGCTTCGGTATGCCGCTGCTGCAGTACGCGCAGGGTGTGCAGGGTCGGCGGCGGCGGGGCGTCGAAGCCCAGCCGGGGCAGGTAGGCGTCGAGGTCGAGGGCGGTATCGGGCATCGGGACGGGCATGTCGGCAGGGGACTCGATCCTGCCGCCTCAAGTGCGCTTGAGGTCAAGGGCCATCGCCGGTGCGACCGGCAGGACCCTCCCGGCCCCGCACGTCGGCCCTACTCGACCGCGCGCCACCAGGCCGTGGTGCCCTGCGGGTCGGAGAGGTCCAGGCGCTCCCCCATGCCGGGGGTGGCCAGGGCGATGCCGCGTTCCGCGCTCAGGGCGCTGACCTGCTCGAAGGGGTCCTGCCAGGCGTGCATCGCCAGGTCGAAGGTGCCGTTGTGCACCGGCATCAGCCAGCGGCCACGCAGGTCCTGGTGCGCCTGCACGGTCTGCGCCGGCTGCATGTGCACGTAGGGCCACTGCGGATCGTAGGCGCCGGTCTCCAGCAGGGTCACGTCGAAGGGCCCGAAGCGCCGGCCGATCTCCTCGAATCCGTCGAAATAGCCGGTGTCGCCGCTGAAGAACAGCCGCAGTCCGGGCGCGCCCTCGGGCTCGTCGATGATCGTCCACGAGGCCCACAGCGTCTTGTTGCCGTCGAACAGGCCGCGGCCCGAGAAGTGCTGGGCCGGCGTGGCGGTGATGCGCAGGCCGTCGACCGAGGTGCCCTGCCACCAGTCGAACTGATGCACCTTGCCGGTCGGCACGCCCCAGGCGACCAGGCGATCGCCCACGCCCAGCGGGGTCAGGAACATGTCCGCGCGCTCGGCGAGGGCGACGACGGTGTCGCGGTCCAGGTGGTCGTAGTGGTCATGCGAGAGGATCACGCCACGCAGCGGCGGCAGGTCCTCCAGCGCGATCGGAGGGGCGTGGAAACGCTTCGGGCCCATCCACTGCACCGGGGAGGCGCGCTCGGCGAACACCGGGTCGGTGATCCAGAAGCCATCGCGCAGTTTCAGCAGCACGGTCGAATGGCCCAGCCGGAACAGGCTGCGATCGGGCGCGGCGAGCAGCTGCGCGCGGGTCAGCGCGGCCACCGGCACCGGGGCGCGCGGCACCGTGGTGTCGGGCTTGTGGAAGAAGAAGTTCCACATGATGCCCAGGGTCTTGGCCACGCCCTCGGCCGGACGCGGCACGGGATTGCGGAAGCGGCCCTCGACCGACTGCGGGGACGTGGGGTAGTCGGCGACGGGGCGATTGGTGCGGGCGGCGGACAACAGGCAGGCACTCACGATGAGGACTCCAAGGACCAGGGCGGTGGCGAGCACCCGACGCAGGCGCCGGCGGGTGCGACGGGGGACAGAGGGCATGGGCGGGGCGGCTCGATGAAAACTACACGGAGCAGTGTAGTTATCGGATTCGGAAAAGTAAACCACCGGGTGTAAACTGGCCTCATGCCCGCCGATCCCGCCCCGACACGCCTCACCGACCGCAAGCGCGCGGCGATCCTGGCCGCGGCCGTCGCCGAATTCCGCGAGGCGGGCTACGAGGCCACCAGCATGGACCGCATCGCCGCCAGCGCCGGAGTCTCCAAGCGGACGGTCTACAACCATTTCGCCAGCAAGGAAGAATTGTTCGCGCGCATCCTCGAACAGCTCTGGGCCCACGCGACCGAAGGCGTGGACCTCGCCTACCGCCCCGACCGGCCGCTGCGCGAGCAGCTGCTGGACCTGGTGAACCAGAAACTGCGCATGCTGGACGATGCCAACTTCACCGACCTGGCCCGTGTCGCCATCGCCGCCGGCGTGCATTCGCCCGAGCGGGCCCGCGAGATGCTGGCGCGGCTGGGCGACCGCGAGGAAGGCCTGACCACCTGGATACGCGCCGCCGCCGCCGACGGCGCCCTGGCCGCCGACGATCCGCTGTTCGCGTCGATGCAGCTGCAGGGCCTGGTCAAGGGCTTCGCCTTCTGGCCGCAGATCTCGATGGGCCAGCCCCCGCTCGACCCCGGCCAGCAGAAACAGGTCGGCGAGGCCGCGGTGGATATGTTCCTGGCGTACTACGGCCGACGCGCAGCACGGGCCGCGCGCCCCGCCTGAGCCGGAGCGGCACCGGGCGACGAAGGCGCGCGTCCGACGAACGGTGGCCGCAGCGACGGAACAAGCGCGTTGCTGCCAGTGGGACCGCCCACGTCCGGCCCCTCCCACTTGCCCGAGCCCCCACTCGAACCCGCGTTCGAACTCCAGCGAGCCCATTCCCGGACCCACCGTCCGGGACGGCAGGCCCTGGCCGTCCGGCGGTCCCTGCCGCTCCGATCGGCCCCGTCGACTGACGCTCCCGCGCCGACGGACGCCTCCAGCGCCCTCCGGGAGCCTGCCAGAAGGAAGCCATCATGCCGCGCAACCGCTCACTCCAGATCGCCGTCACCTTCAACTGCACCCATCTCCCCAACGGGGAGTACGGCGGCACCGCCACCTACGCCCAGAGCGCCTGCGATCCCCCCGACATGGGCAACCTGGTCGACGCCGACGGCACCATCCACCTCGACCGCGCCGCCGCCTACGACGCCAATGCCTATACCCAGAACGTCGACCTGCAATTCACCCTCGCCTCGCCGGCCCAGGTCACGCCCGACAACACCACCCTGCCGGTCAACTGGGCGACCCATACCGGCCCCGGCGTCACCATCGTCGCGCCGCCGGGCAGCAACGGCAGCGAGTTCCAGGTGGTCGCTTCGCCGGGTAACCCCAACGTGATCGACGTCATCGACCGGGACGACGACAGCAATGTCTACAACTACAAGCCCGCGGTGGAGTTGCCCACGGTGAACAACTACTACATCAGCCTGGACCCGCAGATCGTCAACCGCGCCAACTGAGGCGCCGCACGCGCCCCTTGCATGGATGCGGTCGAGGGCCCCTCGAGCAGCGGGCCCTTCGACCCCCGCGTGGGTCCTGTCGCCGCGAGCGCAGGCGTCCCGTCGCCCCCCCTGTCCCGATCCACCGGACCGGACGTCCGATCCGGCCGGACCGGACGACCCCCGCCCCGTCGCACGGGAGTCTGGAGCCCCCCAAGCCCAGGACAGGCACCATGCGACGTTTCATCGGGACAGGTCTCCGCGGTATCGGCTACACCTTCTTCGCCCTCGCCAGCGTCATGGTCGCGGCCTATGCGTTCGCGTTCCTGAAGGCGCTGCCCTACAACCCCCACAACCCCTTCATGGCGAGCTTCGCCGCGCAGGGTCTGGTGATCCCGATGCATTTCTTCGGCGCCGGGCTCGCCCTGCTGCTGGCGCCGGTGCAGGCCAGCGCCTGGATCCGGCGACGCTGGCCCTCGGTGCATCGCACCAGTGGCTGGCTGTACGCCGGTGGCGTGCTGGCCGGTGGCGTCGCCGGGCTGGGCATGGCCTTCCACGCCCAGGGCGGCTGGGCGTCGGGCTCGGGCTTCCTGCTGCTGGCCATCCTGTGGCTGGGCGTCACCGGCAACGGCATCCGCTACGCGGTCATCGGCGACATCGCCCGCCACCGCCACTGGATGATCCACAGCCTGGCGATGACCTTCGGCGCGGTCACCCTGCGGGTGATCCTGTTCACCGGCACCATGGCGCTGGAGCTGCCGCTGGAACCGGTCTACATCTTCGCCGCCTGGGCCAGCTGGTCGCTCAACATGGCCGCGTGCGAACTGTGGCTGCGCTGGCGCCGTCGCACGACGCCGCTGCGCTCAGCCGCGCGCGCGCAGGCGGCCTGAGCCTGCCTGCCGCGCACGCCACCCGCTGGGCGTGTCGCCCGTCTCGCGCTTGAACGCCGAATTGAAGGTCGACTTGGAGGTGAACCCACAGGCGTAGGCGATGTCGAGGATCGTCCGCGTGTCCGACGCATCCGCCAGGCAGCGGCAGGCCGCCTCGATGCGCTGGCGGTTGATGTAGTCCCAGAACGTGCAACCGAAGCCGCGATTGATCGCCGCCGACACCAGGTATTCCGGGTAACCGCTACGGCGCGCCACCTGGGCGATGGTCAGCGCCGGCGCCAGGTACATCGCCTCCTCGTCCATCAACCGGGTCAGGCGGGCCTGGACCTCGGGCAGGCGCGCGTCCTCGTCCTGCGCGTCGTCCTCGCCCGGGGACGCTTCCAGCGCTTCCTCCGGTGTGGGTCCGGCGGCCGCCTCCGGACGCTCTTCCTCGGCGACCGGCACCTGCACCAGCCCCAGGTAGCCCAGCACGCAGGCCCAGACCGCGACCGCGGCGTAGATCGTCAGGTAGCCGATTCCCGCCGGGCGCACGTAGTCGTGCAGCAGCGCGATCGTCCAGATCAGCACCTGGCCGAGCGCCATCACCACCACCCATCGCAACGACACGCGGTCGACATCCGAGCGCCGATCGCGCACCTCGCGCCGGAAGCGCAGCACCCGCCAGATCGCGGCGGCCACGTAGCTCAGGCTCCACGCATAGAGGAAGGCGCTGTACCACGGCACCGGCGGCGGCAGGGCGCGCCCCAGCCAGGCCTGCATGTTCGCCAGGTGGGCATCGCCCGCGGCCAGCAGCACCGGCATGCCCACCGAGATCGCGACCGCGAACCCGAACAGATGCACGCCATCGCGCCAGCCCACCCGGCGCGCAGTAGTGAGCGTGCGCACGTACAGATAGAAGAAGCTGCCGTAGAGGAAGGGAAACACGCCGACGAACATCAGCACGCGGAACAGCCCCGGTGTCGGCGCGGTGAGGAACGCCGCCTTGACGCCCAGGTCGAACCCGACCAGCGCGAGCCACGCCGCCAGCACGCGGTTGGCCGCCAGGTTCACCGGCCGCCGCCACAAGGCCAGCGCCAGCAACACCGCCTGTGCGCCGCCGATGGCGTAGATCACCACCCAGTGGCTGACTGCTCCCATGCGCTCCCCCTCCCGATGCCATCGCGCCGGATTATGTCAGGCTCGTGCGCGTCCGGTCAGGGGCGCCGATGCATCATGCCGCGCCGCCCCCACGCAGCACCGCCACCTGCTCTTCGAAGCGTTCCGTCGCGGAGGCATCGAAGCAGGCCTGGGCATCCACCAGGTCGAGGAGGCGGCGACGCGCGGCCGGCTCCAGGCATCCCTGCCAGCTCAGATCCACCGCAGTCGCCAGCAACTCGTACAGACCCGCCTGTTGTTCGCGCATCCGCATCGCCGTCCACGGCGCGAGACCGCGCATCACGTCGCTGTCCGGGACCGCGAACGCGGCTGCCAGCCCGGCGATGCGTTCCTGCGTGCCGCGATACCACTCCGTCCGACCGCCGGCGACCATCGGCATGTCCAGCGGCGCCGGGCAACGATGGGCCGCGAGCGCGCGATGGAAACCGGTTTCGCAGGCGCGGGCCTCGCGCCGCGTGTCGAAACGCAGCAGCCAACTGGCGTCGAGATCGAAGGCCTCGAACCAGCGCGGATGGAAGCTCTGCCAGCGCACCAGCGGCTGATGACTCATGCCGAGCTTGACGATGTCCTCGAAGCCCGCGCGCGCCAACACATATACATGCGTTTCGCCGGCGGGGCTCATGGACGGCCCGGCCTCCCACACCGGGCGCGCAACCCAGCGCACCCGGACATGCGCACGGCGCGCGCCTGCCGGGTGAGCGTGTCGTTCGTACGGACCACAGTCATGCCGCCGATCCTACGCCCATGCACGAAGCGGCACGGCCGACGCGAACACGGCCTGCATCGCATCGCACATGCGCAGGCCATTCGCCAGGGCGAATCGGTCGACCGTGCCGCCGATCCACCGCGTCGCCCGCGAGCCGCGGGCCAACGCGTGCCCGATCACATCATCTTGTCGCGCGCATGTTCGGCACGCGACGCGCCGATGGCGGTCTCGACCTTCTTGACCTCTTCCGGCGGCGGCAGCACGGCCGGCAGGCCCAGCGCGTCGATCCACAGCTCCCGGGTCCAACCGGTGGTGTGGTACAGGTGGTGGTCCTCGTCCTGCTCGACGGCTTCGTGCGCCTTCTTGAGCACCTTGGTTTCGGGGCCCTTGCCCTTCTCCGCGACCAGGCCGATGAGTTGCCAGTTCATGTGGTCCTTGGTCTCGGCCAGCACCACGCACTCGCCCGCGACCAGCTCCGCGGCCTTCGCATCGCCCGAGGCCTTGGCCATTTCCATCGCCTTGACCAGAGCGTCGCCGATATGCGCGACCACCTTGCGCCCGGGCGTCTGTGTCGCCGGGTCGAGTTCCAACTCCGCGAACACGTTCAACAGCACGTCCTGGTGGGTCTTGGTCTCGTCCAGGTACTCCTTCCATTCCTTCTTCAGGTCGTCATTGACCGCGCAGCTGATCGCCGTCTTGTAGATCTTCTCGCCGCCGAGTTCAGTCTCGAGCGCCTGGTACAGCAGTTCCTTGAGCTGCTCGCCGTCGTATCCATTGCGTGCCATGTTGCGTCTCCGTTCGTGGGGGTGCGTGGGGTGGGGGCCGGCCTGCAACGCGCAGCCGCGACCGAGGCACCGGTATGCGCGGCGGACCGTGAAGGCACCGTGGCAGGAAGGCCCGCAGGCCCAATCCTTCATGAATGCCTGTGCGGCCCACCGTGGATGAATGGGCGCGTGGCCTCCAGCAGGCGCGCATCGGGCGGCTGGCACTTCACCTCGCACCCGTGCCGGGCCATGCATCCTGTCCGCATGCTGTCGATCATCATTCCCGCCCACGACGAAGCCGCGTTGATCGGCGTGACCCTGGATACGCTGCGCGAGGCCTTGGCGGCGACCCGCATCGCATCCGAAGTGATCGTGGTCGACGACGCCTCCAGCGACGCGACCGGCGAGATCGCCGCCGCGCATGGCGCGCAGGTGCTGCGCGTCGAGCACCGGCAGATCGCCGCCACACGCAACGCCGGTGCCGCGATCGCCCGCCACGCGCGCCTGCTGTTCCTCGATGCCGATACGGTGGTGGAAGCCGAGGTGCTTGCCGCCGCGATGGCGGCGATGGATGCTGGAGCGGTCGGTGGAGGCTGCCGCGTGCGCCTGTCGCCCCCCGCCCGTTGGCACGAGCGCTTCTTCGCGGGCGTCGCCGCGCTGGGCTTCCGCTGGAGCCGCATCGCGCCGGGCTGCTTCCTGTTCTGCACCCGCGAGGCCTTCGACGCGGTCGGCGGCTTCGATGCGCGCTGGTATGCCGGCGAGGACGTCGCCATGAGCCGCGCCCTCGCCGCGCACGGGCGCTTCGTGATCCTGCGCGAGTCGGTGCGCACCTCGGACCGCAAGCTGCGCACGTTCTCGCCGGGCGAGCACCTGCGCCTGCTCGGGCGCCTGCTCCTTCGCGGTCGCGGCATCCTGACGACGCGCGACGGGCTGGGCCTCTGGTACGACAAACGACGGGACGGAAAGTAGCGGAAGGGTCGCGTGCGTGACGCGACCTCGGGTCCAAAGCAGCCTCGTCGCATCCTGACGTCGTAGGGTGCAATAACCGGAGGGCATTGCACCGATCCACGCCGCACGCCGCATCGCATTCGCGCAGCCGGTCGCGACAAGCGGGCGAGGTCGCGATTCTCCGCTTTACGCTCTTCGGCGCAATGCCCTCCGGTTATTGCGCCCCACCGTGCGGGTCGACCCGGCACGCGCCGCGCGTCCGGGTCGTCGTATGATCCCGGGTGCGCTGTGCTGACCCGGGCTACTGCGTCACTGCTTACTTCGCCGGGCGACTTGCGGCGTTGTCCTGGACGTATTTCTCGTCCGCATCGTGGTCGATGGAATCGTCGTAGTCGCCGGGGACGCCATTGCCGCGCTTGTCGCGCAGGTGGTCATGGACCTTCGACCCGCGCGACTCCAGGTCGACGTTCTCCAACTTGTCTTCGATCGGGCCGTCGTCCGACGGCTGGTGGAGGCCGGTCTTCTTGCCGCTGGCCACGCCCGAGTCGCGGCTGGCCGAGCCCGGCGATGAATGGCTGGATGACGAATTGCTCATGGCTTGGCTCCTTGCAGAATGTGCACCCACCCTCGCACACACATCGTGACCGCAACGCGATCAGGCAACCGTCGCGTCGAGGACCCGCAGGATGGGTCGAGCGAAGCGATACCCATCGTTCAATCGCGTAGTCCCGGCAAGCGCAGCGCATCGGGGTGTCACCCGATCCCGGCCACGCTGCGCTTACCCGGCTACGTCACCTTGATCGATCCATTTATTCGCTCGTCACGCCTGCGAACGCGGGCCTCCAGGGACGTTGCCACCGCACCCAGGTCCATGGATCCCCGCCTTCGCGGGGATGACGACCGTTTTCCTGCCCCGTAGCCGAGGCAGCCGCCGGACCTGCGGACCCGTAGGATGGGTCGAGCGAAGCGATACCCATCATTCAATCGCCCCGGGCCTGGTCGAGAGCTCGAAGCAGATCGTGATTCCACCTCCGCGAGCATGAGGGCCGAGGCGCGGCAACCCGGCCCCGCGCCAGCCGCCCACACATCGAACCACTCCCGAGGGCCCAGTTCATTCAGCGCCATTGCACCCCGCGACCGCTAGACTCGCCGTTCCGTCCCCACCCCCTGCCCCTCGCATGCACCGCGCACGCCCGACTCTCCGCGCCCTGCCCGTCCTCGTGCTGCTTACGACACTGGCCGCCTGCGGCTTCAACCGCAAACCGGAACCGCCGCCGCTGGGCGAGACCTTCGGCGCCGACGACACCTATTCGCGCACCTACCTCGTCCCGCCGGCGACCGCATGCGAAGCCACCCGCCGCGCCCTGCTCGGCCAGGGCTACGTGATCGGCAAGAACGAAGACGACACCCTGCAGGCGACCAAGAGCTTCCAGCCCGAGGCCGACGTCCACACCCAGCTCAAGGTCCGCGCCACCTGCCTGGCACAACAGGGCGGCGGGTCCATCGTCTTCGTCAACGCCGTGCAGGACCGCTACGTGCTCAACACCTCGGTCAAGTCCGCGAGCGTCGGCGTCAGCATGCTCGGCTCGGTGTCGCTGCCGATCGGCACCAGCGGCGGCGACCTCGTCCGCGTCGCCACCAACACCGTGCAGAACGAAGACTTCTACCGCCGCTTCTTCGAGCGCGTCGCCGCCTACGTCCCCAGCACCGAAGGCATCGGCCCCGAACCCGCGCCCGCGGTGTTCGAGACCCTGCCCGACCCGGAGCCGCCGGCGACCTTGGATCCGCTGGTCGACCCCGACGCACCCGAGCCGCGCTGACGCCACGCACCCCGCAGCCCGGGCAAGCAAAGCGCACCCGGTGCATCGCACGGTCCCGACGCGCTGCTCGGCGGCCCAGATGGCGCCCCCAGTTCATCCTCCACCAGGCACCGGCTGCTACCGTCGACGCTCGCACGAGGACATGGGGGGTGTCCGATGATGAGTCAACGCACCGCGACGCTACGCGTCGGGGCGATCATCCTGATCCTGGCAAGCCAGGTCATATGGCCGCTCGCAGCCTCCGCGCACAGCGGCGGTCTCAACGCCGAGGGCTGTCACAACGACCGCAAGAACGGGGGCTATCATTGCCACCGAAGCCCGGTCGCCCGGCCCGCACCGCGCAGTGACGCGCACATGTTGCAGGCCAACCGACCCCGCCCTGGGCAAGGGGGCCAGGACGCGGGCGGGCACACCTATTACGCCAACTGCAGTGCCGCCCGCGCCGCAGGCGCAGCACCGGTCCGGATCGGCGAGCCGGGATACGCACGGCATCTCGACCGCGACGGCGACGGCGTCGGCTGCGAGTAGATGCCACGACTGCGGCACATGTCCGTACACCCGGCGCTGTTCCCGACGAACCCGTAGCCCGCAAGCGGGACGAGCACAGCGCATCCCGGCCATCGCGTATTCCCGGGTGCGCTGTGCGTGCCCGGGCTACCTCGCTGGCGCCCCCAGGGCCACGTGCCGGTTCGCGCCATTTCCGGCACCATGCTCCGACCCCGACTGCACACATGGATGACCCGTCAATGAAGCCCGCCCTGCTCGCGCTCTGCCTGCTCAGCCCCACGGCGCTTGCCTGCGACACCACGTCGCTGGAGTTGTCCGGCTCGTTGGCGCTCGAGACCTGCCCCCGGGCATCGGCCGACTGCACCAACGCCTCCCAGGCCCTCTACGAATACATGGAGGCCGTGCCCGATAGCGAAACCACCTACACCGTGGGCCTGCACGCCAGCCCGTGGCACCTGTACGACGGGCAGATGCGCATCCTGACGATCGATGACGCCGCCGCGGCGATCCGCGGCGGATTGACCGACGCCATCGAGCGCGTCGAGCTGCTGGGCTCCTGGACAGGCGTGGCGCCCGGCCCCGGAGAATCCTCCCTGGCCGACCGTCTCTCGACGGCCCTCGACGGCTTCCCGGTCACGGGGGAGGACGGCTTCCTCTGGCTGTCCGCCGACGGCTCGCGCCGCACGACCCGGCAGGCCTTTACGGTGCGCGAGGGCGCCGGCCCCTACTTCGTCCCGCGCGACGGCGAGCTCATTACCTCACTCGTCGCAGGCTGGCCCGCTTACCTCGAACTCGATCCGGACGAAGGCGACCCGGAATTGCTCATGCGCGCCGCCGCGGGCTGGGACATCTGGTTCCTGTGCCCCGACAAGGCCCTCGCCGGCTTCGAGCGCGCCGCCCGCAAGGGCAGCGCCATCGCCGCCTACAACGCCGCGATCATGCGCCTGGAGCGCGGTGATGACGGCGACGCCGACGCCGGGCTTGCCCTGCTCGAACGCGGGGCATCACTAGGTGACGCACGATCACGTGACCGCCTCGAAGCCGAGCGTTCGCGACCACAGGAATGAACCCGGCCGCGGGCCTGTATCGGCCCCGGCCCGCCATGTGCGGACGTTCGGCCTGCCCCCGCCCCAATCGTCACGCTCGCGAAGGCGGGCGTGCATGGACGTCGTCTTTCAGCCCGTAGCCCGGACAAGCGCAGCGCATCCGGGAGTGCTGATGCCCCGGATACGACGACAGACCGGATCGACTGACGGGCGCCCCCTACTGCAACCCGCACAAAGCCGAAGGGCGAAACCGGGATCCATCCCGCCTTGTCGCTTTGACCCGGCCGACTCGCACATCAGCGCCTGTCCGTGACCGCTCAGGTCCGCGACCTCGCCCGTGAGGTCCGCACGTTGGGCGATGAGGTCTGCCGCCTGGGCGGTGAGGTCCAGGACCTCGTACGCGAGGTCTGGCACCTCATGGACGAGGTCCGGCAGGTCATGCGTGAGGTCCGGCACTTCATCGATGAGGTCTGGAACCTCGTTCGAGAGGTCCGGAACCTCTCGCGTGAGGTTCGGGGCCTCATTTTAGCCGACGATGGGCGCTATATAGCAGAAGATATAGGGAGTGCACTTGGGGTGATCTACGCGCGCCAAGGCCGCTTTCTACATCACAGGGCCTTCCATCGCGTTCGTTTCTAGGGCTTGGGACCTTTGGGTCGACGTATGGATTTCCAGAAATCCGGACCCAGGCCTTCCGGCGAGGCAAGCAGGCACCAACGCTCTTTCGCCCGAAGTATCGCGTCGCCCGCCCCGGCGCTCCCATCCTGTTCTCCACCCGCTTCACCCCGACAGCGGGCCCGCCTTCGACGATTTCTTCAGCCACTGCCGCCGTTACGAACTCGACGCCCCACTGGCCAAACTCGCCGCCCAAGGCCTCACGCTGGAGCGCAGCGCCATCTACGGCTAGCAGCCCAAGGCCTCCTGCCTGCTGCCCGCACGCCGAAGCCCCTCAATTTGGTGACGGGCATGGTGCCCTCTACAGGCGTGGACGAGGTGTTGCTGGTGTGCAGGAAGCGCTCAATGGCGGAGTGAACGAGCAGACCCCGCCCGCACACCCACCCAACCCCGTAGCCCAGGTAAGCAAAGGGCACCTGGGGCATCGCGCGGCCCCGGGTGCGCTGCGCTTTCCGGGGCTAATCTAAACCCACCTCGTGCCTCGTCAATCCCAGTAGCAGTTTGGTGAAAGCCGTACATCCCAGCGCCCCGCCGCCGATTGCATTCGCGTCAAGAGCTCCGTAAGCGATCCAGTCACCGGCATCGATGCCCGATCTTCCTCGCCGGCTGGCCGTAGATCGACGAACTGGTGATAGGCATGATCCATATCTGACGGACCATCGCCGGTAGTTGCAAAGTGCTCTTCGCACAGGGAAGGCACCTTGATCTGCTCGGCTACGAACAAATCGCCCGGCTCCAGACATTTCCTCAGCTCATGACGGACATTGCGAGCTTCGCCCAAGAGCAGTAGCGCCCCGTGCGTCTTCCAGTTTCCGGCATCGCGGTACATGTACTCAAACACGCAATGTTGTTCACTCATTGCATCCAGGCCTCGGAGGAATTCACACCAGAATGTCCCGAAGATGTCGCGTACAGCGAGACAGTCAAATCTGGCAGCAGCCCGTCCGGAAAGAGCCACCAGCTGCTACCCTGGATCGACGCGAGGGGACGCTACGGACGCACCTAAATGGAAGGCAATCAATCTGCGAAGGCCAGTGGTGCCATACGTCGCTGGCAGTATGGCGCCCGGTTTGAAGACTTCCGTCAGTCCAGCACGACGGAGGTCTTGGGGCAGATCGTGCGTCCAGCCGGGGGCGATATCGAGCATACGCAGAATCGGGCTTGGCAAGAAGAGATTGAGATTCTCCAGTCACTTCGACTTCCTCAGCCCGCGCAACAGACCGCCCAGATCTATTTCGAATACACGGTCCCGCGTCTCGGCCGCCGCGTGGATGCCATCCTTATCGTCGGGCATGTTCTGTTCGTCCTTGAGTTCAAGGCCGGCGAATCCCACTTTTACGGCGCCTCATTGGATCAGGTCTGGGACTATGCACTCGACCTCAAGCACTTTCACGAACCGAGCCACAGCCTCTGCATAGCCCCGATCCTGATTGCGACAAAGGCCGCACCCCAGACCATTGATCCGCAACTAACGCTTCACGATGACTCGTTGATTCGACCCATTCGCGCCAACGCCGTCAGCCTTCAAGAGGCTATTGAACGGATCTTTTATTTCTTCAATGCGCATCCCATCGATATTGCGGCTTGGGAGAGCGGCCGCTACCAGCCCACACCGACGATCATCGAGGCCGCGCGCGCGCTGTATGCAGGTCATGCGGTTGACTCCATCTCCCGCAGTGATGCAGGTGCCATAAACCTCGCTGTTACCTCTACTGCAGTGGACGCCCTCATCGCGGATGCACGAGCCAATCGCAAGAAGGCCATCTGTTTCGTGACTGGAGTGCCAGGTGCCGGAAAGACACTTGTTGGGCTCGACGTAGCCAACCGCCATCAAGACAAGGACAGCGCAACCTACAGCGTCTTTCTTTCCGGTAACGGCCCGCTGGTTGCCATCCTGCGCGAAGCGCTGGTGCGTGACACCGTGGAACGGGCGCGCGGTCTTGGCGAGAAAGTTACCAAGACAGCTGCTCGGCACAAGGTGGAAGCCTTCATTCAGAACGTTCACCACTTCCGCGACGACAGTCTGAGGGATGCCAGCCCACCCCATGAGCACGTCGTACTGTTTGATGAAGCACAACGCGCATGGACGCTTGAGAAGACAGCCTCGTTCATGGAGCAAAAGAAAGGCCTACGCGGGTTTGATCGTTCAGAACCGGAGTTCCTGATCTCCTGCTTGGATCGCCATGACGACTGGGCGGTCGTAGTCTGCCTCGTCGGGGGCGGACAGGAAATCAACACGGGTGAGGCCGGCATCAGTGAATGGCTTAAAGCCGTTCTCAACCGCTTTAGTGGTTGGGAGATCCATCTGCCACCTCAGCTCAACGAATCGGAGTACCGCTGCAACGTGGCTCTGGAGCAAGTATTAGCCTTGCCCACGACGCGGCAGAATCAGAATTTGCACCTGGCTACATCAATGCGCTCATTCCGCGCGGAGTCTTTGAGCAAGTTTGTCCGGGAGGTTCTGGATGTCGACTCAACTGCTGCGAAGGAGACATTGCAGGCGCTCGCGGCCAAATACCCGGTCAGAATCACACGCAACGTCAATCGAGCAAAGCAGTGGCTTCGAGATCAGGCACGCGGCAGCGAGCGCTTCGGAATAGTCGTCTCTTCGCGGGCCCAACGCCTCAAGCCCCACGCCATCGACGTTCGCGTTAAAACGGACCCGGTGAAGTGGTTCCTCGACGGAAAGGACGACACCCGTTCGTCTTACTACCTCGAAGACGTAGCCACCGAGTTCCAAGTGCAGGGCCTTGAGCTGGACTGGGCGTGCATTGTCTGGGACGGCGACCTGCGTTTCACAGGTCAGGACTGGTCTCACCACCAGTTCACTGGCGCTAAATGGAACCGAATTCGGAAGCCTGAACGGCAGAGCTACTTGCTAAATGCTTACCGAGTTCTGCTCACTCGCGCGCGGCAAGGAATGGTGCTGGTGATCCCTGAAGGCAGTGACCTCGATCCTACCCGCGCCTCATCGATCTACGACCCGACGTACCGCTATCTGAAGTCGCTCGGACTGACCGAACTGAAGTAAGAATCTGGGGCGAGCCACTTACCCTTGTTTCGGGTTCAGAAGGAAACAGCTTTAAAGACGGCGAATTTTCGCCTTATCAAACTGAATAGCATAGAAGAGCTCATCGGCCTTTGGCAGCCAGTCTTGACAGTCGACTCTCAAAACCAATTCACCTTTGTCACCCGCTGCTTGGGACCATCCCATCGCTGCAAGTCTTGGAACCACAAGCGCACGCCAAGCACATGCATCTTCGGTATCGTTGAGCCACGATGGCTTTATCTCCAGGCGACCGTCCGAGTAGACAGAGATTGGCCCTCTCGATGAAACATCGCGCAGGCGAGGTGTGAACGAACCGTTGACAGCTCCAGTTCCCCAAGCGATCTCGAATACTGTCGAGCAGCGTTCGAGGAAGGCTTGCAGTGCATTCGAAACGTCCTTGCCGAGTCGCTCCTCCGCGTCGGCCAAAAATGTTTCCCGCCCCCAGGCTCGCCGAAGACCACCTTGCCGAGCAGCGACTCCTTCTTTCATGGCGTTGGCAACCATTGATCGCCCCATTAAACGCGGCACATGCGTACTGAAGCCCGATCCAGCGAAGTAGCGCAACTCCAAAGCGAGCACTTCTGTAGGCGACATTCTCATATTCATGAACTCAACTATCGTGAGGAGTTCATCAGGAATCTCGTCCGCAACAAATACCAGCCTCATGCGGCCAGCTTTTAGGTTTGCTTCCACTGAGTTCCAGAAGAGTTCCGCACCCTCCAAACTCTCGACGAAAGAGGCTAGTTGCACACCGGGATCCAACCCTTGGCGGGCGCAGCGCGCTTCGTAC
>JAUIJO010000290.1 GCA_030431185.1 Gammaproteobacteria bacterium
GACCAGCAGGTCGTCGATCAGCGAGGACATGCGTCGCGCCGACTTGGCGATGACGTCCAGGTAGTGATGGCTCTTCTCGTCGGCGTCGTCGCCCAGTTGGCGGCCCAGCTTGTCGGCGAAGCCGGCAATGTGCCGGAGCGGCGCGCGCAGGTCGTGGGACACGGAATAGCTGAAGGCTTCCAGCTCGCGGTTGACGTCCGAGACCTGGTCCACCTTGCCCGCCAGCTGCCGGTTGAGTTCGCGGATCTGCTTCTCGGAGGATTTCTGCGTGGTCACGTCGCTGACGGTGAGCAGCGCGACCTCGTCCTCGCGGTCGGGAAGCGGCATCCGCCGTGCGTTCACCAGCATGACGCGCTCGGTGCCGCCTTCGGTCTGCTGGGCGAGTTCGAAGTCCCACAGTTCGCGGTCGCGGACGAGCACGTCGCGCAGGCGTTGCAGCAGTTCGGCATGCCGCCAGGCGCCGTTGCCGATCGACTCCAGCGGTTGGCCGAGCGCCTCGTCGCCGTCCACGCCGTAGAGCTCGGCGAAGGCGAGGTTGTGCATGATGATGGCCTGCTTGCTGTCGGTCAGCGCGATGGGCTCGCGCACGCTCTGCAGGACCGTGAGCGCGCGGGCGCTGGCGCGGCTCGCCTCGGTTTCCGCCTGGCGCCGCTGCAGGGCCTGGCGCTGCGAGAAGAAGGTCAGCAGGCCGAGCAGGATGAGCTGGCCGAACATCGCCACCCAGAACAGCGCGTTGGTGCGGCGCTGCAGGGCCTGGGCCCGCGCGTCGCGCGTGGCGAGCAAGCGCGATTCCTCGTCCATCATCGACTCGGCGAGGTCGCGGATGGGGAAGCGCGAGATCATTGCTGCCGTCTCGCGTCGCCGTACGGCGTCCGAGGGCTCCTGGAGGATCGTCTGGGTCATTTCCAGGCGCTGCCGGATCATGACGTTGAGCTCGCCCACCCGCACCTGCTGTTCCGGGTTGTCCCGGGTGAGCTCCTGCAGGCGCTCGCGCAGTTCACCGATCCGCGCCGTGCCATCCCGCAGCCGCTCGTTCACCGCTTCGGTGTCGAGGGCCTCTTCGCTGTCGAGGCCGGCCACCATCGCGAGCAGCGCGGATTCCAGGCTGCGCATCTCGTAGGCGAGCGACTGGACGGTGTTCTCGACTTCCCGGGTGTGGTTGGCCAGGCCCACCGCCGATACGTTGTCCTGGTGCGCGGCGCGCAGCAGCAGGAACGGCACGACGACGATCAGCAGCACCGCGAAAGCGAGAAGGGGCAGGCGCCAACGCGACCAGTTGTCGGAGAAGTCAGGCATCGGATCCTTGGCGGGCCGTCACGGGAACTGGACGGACAGGGCGAGCCAGGTCGACTCCCCCCGGATCCGTCCCCCATCATCCCTTGCCGGGTGCTGCATTTCAATGGGATGCCAGGCCCCGGCGGCGCGATAGAATGGCCCCATGTCCGAGACTGCCACCCCCCTCGCCAACCACCTGCTCATTGCCCTGCCATCGTTGGCGGACACGAATTTCTCGCGCTGCGTCGCGCTGGTCTGCCAGCACGACGGCGACGGCGCGATGGGCATCATCGTCAACCGGGCGTCCGAGTACACCCTGGGCGAGGTGTTCGGCCAGATGGGCGTGGAGGGCGGCAGCGACCGCCTCCGCGGCCAGACCGTGCTGGCGGGCGGGCCGGTGCACCCGGAGCGGGGCTTCGTCCTCCACGACGGGGGCATGAAGTGGGACTCGACCCTGATGATCACCTCTGGCCTGTATCTCACGACCTCGCGCGACATCCTGGAAGCGATGGCGCGCGGCGAGGGGCCCGAGCACGCGATGGTCGCGCTGGGCTGCGCCGGCTGGAGCGCCGGCCAGCTCGAGCAGGAGCTCGGCGAGAACGACTGGCTGACCGCGCCGTCGGATGCCGAACTGTTGTTCGCGCTCCCGCTGGATGCGCGCTGGCAGGCCGCGGCAGGGCGCATCGGCGTGGATTTCGCGTACCTCGCCGACTATGCCGGGCATGCGTGAGGCCCCCGCCATGCGCATATCCGCCCCCTGGCTGGACCGATGAGCAAGGGCCGATGAAGCGCGATGGCACCGTCCTGGGCTTCGATGTGGGCGGACGGCGCATCGGCGTCGCGGTCGGCAGTGCCTTCGGGCACGGGGCCCGCGCGCTGGCCGTGGTCGACATGCATGGCCATGGGCCGGACTGGATCGCGATCGACCGGCTGCGCAAGGAGTGGCTGCCGAACGGATTCGTGGTGGGCGACCCGATGACCCTCGACGGAGGCGACCAGCCGATCCGCAAGCAGGCCCATGCCTTCGCCCGTGAGCTCCAGGCCCGCTACCGGCTGCCGGTGGCGCTGGTGGACGAGCGTTCCAGTTCGATCGAAGCCGCGCAACGCTTCGCCGGCGACCGCGCCGAAGGGCGCCGGCGCCGGCGCGACGCCGAGGTGCTCGACGCGATGGCCGCGGCGGTCATCATCGAGCGCTGGCTGGCCTCGCCCGATGACGCGGTCGAGCTGCCTCCGCTGGAATGAGCCGTCCGACCCGAAGCGCCGCCCCTTTCCACCCCACATTCCCTCCCGACGACTGCACGATCGCATGAACCCTTCCCGCCCCGGCGAACGCGCCGCCGACGATGCCCTGCGACTTCGACACCTGATTGGCCTGGAGGACATGCCGGCCACGCGCATGGTGGCCCTGCTGGACCGCGCCCAGCATTTCGCCGATGGCCATGACGCGCGCCAGGCGCTGGCCGGCGTGGCGATCTGCACCTTGTTCTTCGAGCCCTCCACGCGCACCCGGCTGAGCTTCCAGCTCGCGGCCCAGCGTCTCGGCGCGGACGTGCTGAACTTCGACGCGTCGACGTCCTCGACGAGCAAGGGCGAGACCGCGCTGGATACCTTGCGCACCATCCAGGCGATGGGCGTGCGCGGTTTCGTGGTGCGGCACAGGGAAGACGGCGCGGTGGCCCGGTTGGCCGCGGAAGCCGAACCCGGGACGGCCCTGGTCAACGGCGGCGACGGCCGCAGTGCGCATCCCACCCAGGGACTGCTGGACATGCTGACCCTGCGGCAGGCCA
>JAUIJO010000040.1 GCA_030431185.1 Gammaproteobacteria bacterium
CTGGAGCGGTTCGGGCTGGAGCAAGGTCGCGTCCTCGACCTCGCCCACCAGCGAGGAGTCGGTGAACTACAACGGCGCTGCCGGCTACTACTACTGGAAGGTGCTGTCCTACTCCGGCAGCGGCAGCTACGACCTCTGGATCGACGCGCCGTAAGCGCGTCGGGCCGCGAGCGCCCGCATGCGGCCATGGATTCGCAGGGAAGGCTCCGCGCCTCCGGGAGGGAGGCGCGGCGGTCAGGGAAGACTTCCGGCAGGCGCCGATCCGGCGGCCTGTGGGGCGGCGCGGCGAGAGGATCGTCGCCTCCGTATGGCCCGGGTGTTCCAGGAAGGAGCGCCCGGGCTCCCTTGCATCGGCGCGCCAGGGGCGCGCCGGCTCGGGTCGTTCAGATCGCCTCGAAGCGGTTCGCGTCGACGTTCTTGCGCACCTTCGCGGGGTCCCACACGCGACCGTTCATGGCGATGTAGACCCCCGGTGGCAGGGCCTGCACCGCGCCGACGGCGCAGCCCACGTTGAACTCGGCATCCGAACCGCGGAATCGCGCCGGGCTCAGCGCGCCGGTCAGGACGATGGTCTTGTCGGTCAGGCTCGCCAGCACCCTGGCCGTCTCGACCATGGTGTCGGTGCCGTGGGTCAGCAGCACGTGCCGGGCCGGCTGCGCGGCGATGGTGGCGCGGATCAACTCGCGGTCGTCGGCGCTGATGTGCAGCGAATCCTTGCGCAGGATCGGGATCACGTTGAAACGGAATGCCACGCCCAGCTCATGCAGGATCCCGCCGATCTGCGGCTCGCCGATCTGGTAGTCGGACTTGTCGTCGAAGTAGATCTTGTCGATCGTGCCACCGGTGGTGACGATGCAAAGCTGGTCCATGGCTGCGGGCACTGCAGGGGAGCGGTGGAGCGCGGATTATACGGGCTGCGCCGCGCCGACCCCAGCGCTCAGCGGGCGCCGCGCCGCTTGCCGGCGAACTTGTTGCGCAGCCCGGGCCAGCTGCCCGCGAGGATGATCGCGATGGCGAGCACCAGCACGGGCCAGGCATGGAGGCGGGCTTCCGGATGGCTCCAGGCCATCATCACGCCGTGGCAGAACCAGCCCAGGCCGAACACACCCGACCAGAACACCGCCTGGCGCGACTTGAACCAGGCACCCACCGCCATCAGCAACGGCGGCGCGACGAAGACCAGCATGGCGGCCGCGCGATGCGCGTCGTCCCGGAACCATGCCGCGTACACGCCCGCCAGGACCAGCAACAGCACGGCGAGCAGGCGGTGCGGCGCGATCATGCCGCCAGCTTCCCGGCGAGGGTGGCCAGTCTGCGCCCGAGCGCCCGGGCCAGGGTGGCCTCGTCGTCGCTGGGCTGCGGGTCGTCCTTGCCACCCGCCACGTGGCTGGCGCCGTAGGGCGTGCCACCGGTGCGCGTACTGCTCAGCGCCGGCTCGGTGTAGGGGATGCCGACGATCACGCAGCCATGGTGGAGCAGGGGCACCTGCATGCCCAGCAGGGTCGATTCCTGGCCGCCGTGCATGGTCGCGGTCGAGGTGAACACGGCGGCCGGCTTGCCGACGAGGGTGCCGCTCGCCCACTGGGCGCCGAGGCCGTCGAACCAGTGCTTCATCGGTGCGGCCATGTTGCCGAAGCGGGTCGGGCTGCCGATCGCCAGGCCGATGCATTCCTCCAGGTCCGCGGCCTGCACGTAGGGTGCGCCGTCCTCGGGTTCGGGCGGGGACGCGGTCTGCGTGACGGGCGCGACGGGAGGCACGCTGCGCAGCCGGGCGGCCATCCCGTCGACCTCGCCGATGCCACGGGCGATCTGCCGGGCGAGGCGCGCCACGGAACCGCCGCGGCTGTAGTAGAGGACCAGGATGTCGGGCATGGGACGTGGGCGGCTGGCGGGCGGGTCCACAGGATACCGCGCCCGCGCCGGTCCATCGGCCGCACCCGGCACGCGTGGACGGCGCGTGAGCACGCGGCGCCGCACGTCACGTGGCATCGGGTACCCTTCGAGCCATGGAGCCACTGGACTCAATGAGCCGCCTCGTCGATCGACTGCACGATCGCGCGCGCAACCTTGCGTTCAGCCGCTTCGTCGGCCACCGCGTGCTGGCCGACAACCTGTTCCAGGCCGCCGGCGCGCTGGCCTACACCACGGTGTTCGCGCTGGTGCCGCTGTCGATGGTCGTGTTCGGCGTGCTGTCGGCGTTCCCGGTGTTCAACACCTGGACCGACCGCCTGACCGACTACGTGTTCACCAATTTCGTGCCCAGTGCGGCGGCATCGGTGGCGACCTACCTGCGCGACTTCTCCAGCAATGCCGGGCAGCTGACGGCCGCGGGCGTCATCGCCCTGGTGATCTCGGTGCTGATCACGCTCAATGGCGTGGAGGCGACGTTCAACCGCATCTGGCGGGTCAGTTCGGCGCGGCCGCAGATCACCCGCTTCATGGTGTACTGGACCGTGCTGACGCTCGGCGCGATGGTCGCCGCCGCGAGCCTTGCGGTGTCGGCCAAGCTGTTCGCGCTGGCGATCTTCAACACCGAGACCGGGCATTTCCTGCAGGGCGTGGCGTTGCGCCTGTCGCCGATGGTCATCGAGCTGCTGGCCTTCACCATGATCTACCGCGTGGTGCCGCATCGCGAGGTGCACTGGCGCCACGCGCTGGCGGGCGCGCTGCTGGCGATGCTGCTGTTTGAGGCGATCAAGGCCGTCTTCGGTGCATACCTCGGCAGTTTCGACGCCTATTCGCGCATCTATGGCGCGCTGGCCTTCCTGCCGATCTTCCTGCTGTGGATCTACCTGGGCTGGTTCGCCGTGCTGCTGGGCGCCTCGGTGGCGTCGGCGGCCTCGGCGTTCCGCTACCAGCCGGTCGACCTGCGCCTGCCGGAAGGCTACGAGATCTACGGCCTGCTGCGGATGCTCGGCCGGTTCCGCGAGTCACGGCGCAGGGGGCGGGGCCTGCACACCGACGACATCCTCGAGCTGGAGCCCATCCTCACCGACGACCTCGTCCAGCAGATGCTCTGCGACCTGGAGGAGATCGACGTGGTGAGGCGCGCCGAGGACGGCGAATGGCTGCTGGCCCGCGACCTCGACACGCTGAGCCTGGGCGAGCTGTACCAGGCCTGCCGCCTGCGCATCCCGGTGGCCGATGCGACGCTGCCCCTGGCCGGCGACGCGAACGGGCGGCCGGTCGTGGCCGCGATCGACGAACTGCGCATCCCCCTGCGCGAACTGCTTGAACGCCGCGTGGGCAGCCTCCACGCCGATGACGAGGATTGAACCGATGCACCGATACCTGCATGCCCGCCGCGCAATGATCCTGGCCGCCGGCCTGTCGTCCCTGGTACTGCTGGCGGCGTGCGACCGGCCGGCGCCGGCGCCGGCGCCGGCACCGGAGGCGGAAGGCAAGGCATCGGGCGTGGATGCGGGCGCGGACGTCCCGGTCGCGCCGGACCCGACG
Source organism: Gammaproteobacteria bacterium (assembly GCA_030431185.1). Taxonomy (GTDB): domain Bacteria; phylum Pseudomonadota; class Gammaproteobacteria; order Xanthomonadales; family Xanthomonadaceae; genus Marilutibacter. The sequence goes on from JAUIJO010000040.1 coordinate 3,457, forward strand.
CCTGCGCCATCGCCGGAGATGCCCCGCCTGGTCGTCACCACGGTGGATGGCACGCCTTACGACCTCGCCGCGCATCGCGGCAAGTGGGTGGTGGTGAACTTCTGGGCGACCTGGTGCAAGCCCTGCCTGAAGGAAATGCCCGAACTGTCCGCGCTGGACGCGATGCGCGAGCACGTCGAGGTCGTCGGACTGGCCTACGAAGAGATCGAGGCGGCCGAGATGAAGGCTTTCCTGGAGAAGCACCCCGTGGTGTATCCGATCGCGATCATCGACACCTACGCGCCGCCGGCGGATTTCGAAACGCCGCGGGGACTGCCCATGACCTATCTGATCGATCCGGCCGGCAAGGTGGCCGACCGCTTCGTCGGTCCGGTGACCGCGCACGAGATCGAGGCGGCGATCGACACCGCGGTGAAGGACGCCACGGAGCAGGGCGGCGCATGATCGCCGCGAAGTTCCTGGTCGGCGGGAAAGTGCAGGGCGTGTGGTTCCGCGCCTCGACCTGCGAGCTCGCGCAGGGACTGGGACTTCGCGGCCACGCCCGCAACCTGCCCGATGGTCGCGTCGAAGTCCTGGCGGTGGGCGAGGCCGCGGCGATCGATGCGTTGGATGCCTGGTTGCAGCAGGGGCCGCCGCTCGCCGAAGTGCGTTCCGTGCGTCGCGATCCGGCGAGCCCGGACGAGGCCGGGAATGATTTCGCCATTGGCTGAGCCCGGATGAGACCGGCTGGGCCAGGCCGGGCCCGGGGTACTCAGCGCGCCTGGCGCGCGTACCCGATCCAGTGCAACAGCGAGCGGCCGGTCGCCAGGCTCGCGAGCGAAAGCAGGGCCACCGCGCCCAGGTGCCACAGCAACACCATCGCCATGGTCTCGCCCGAGTCGTGGACGAGGCTCACGCCCGCCGACGACAGCGCCGCCGTCCCCAATGTCGCCAGCAGCGCCGTCCGGGCGGGCCGGACCGCGCCGGCGTGCCGGACCACCAGCAGCATCACCAGTGCCATCGGCACGCTGACCAGGGTGATCGCCCAGGCGCACTCCATCGTGCCCATGTCCAGCGCGAAGGCACCCGCGCCCATGCGTGCGTGTTCCTGCAGGCAGCCCCAGCCCAGGCCGGCCAGCCACAGCAACAGCGCGGGCGCGGGCAGCCAGGCCCATGCCGGCGAACGCCCCGGCACGCTGACCTGGAAGGTGGCATGGGCGGCCAGGACCGCGGTGAGCAGGCTCGCCATCCATTGAAGCCGGGCGGCCGGCGCCTGCAGGGTGCCCGGTTCAACGCCGCCCCGGACGAGCAGCAGCGCGGCCATCACCAGCGTGGCCAGTGCCAGCCACAGCAGGGTCCGGCGCAGCGGCGACGCCAGCGGCCGCACGGGCTGGGCGCGTGCCGCCAGCTGGTCGATCAGGCGTGAGGTATCAGTCATGGGGCGGTTCCTCCGGGTCCAGTGCCCGGCGAAGGGACTTGAGTGCACGGTGGTAGGCCACCTTCAGCGCGCCGGTACTCTGCTGGCTGCGTTCGGCGGCCTCGCTGAGTGACAGTTCCCTGATCCGCAGCAGGCGCACGGCCTCGCGCTGGCGCGGCGGCAGGGTCTCGATCGCCGCGTGCAGCTCGCGCGCGGCCTCGTCGCGGACCGCGTTGTCGGCGGGCGTGGGATCGTGGCTGGATGCCTCCGGCATCGCATCCGTGTCGTCGAACTCATGTTTCATGCGATGGGTGCGGCGGCGCAGCAGGTCGATGCAGCGCCGGCTGGCGATGGTGCCAAGCCACGGTTTGAAGGGCCGCCCGCGTTCGTAGGTGTGGCGGATGCCGTGGACGATCACCAGGATGTCCTGCACGGCATCGTCGACTTCCTCGGCATGGCCCAGGTAGCGTCGGGCGATCGCCCGCAGGTAGGGCGTGATCGAGGTGAGAAGGGCGTGGTAGGCCTCGCGGTCGCCCTCCTGCGCCCGCGCCATCAGTGCCTCCCAGGGCACGGCATCGACGGAGGCGTCTTCGGGCGCTGGCGCGGGGCTCGGCGGTGGGGACATCGGCGCGCTCGGGGATACCCGCGGGAAGGGAAGGATCGTGCCCATGATGGCGGTCTCGCCGATGCACTGCAAAACGCGGGCGGTGCCCGCCCTGCCTGCACTGCAGATGGCGATGTCCGGGTCCTCCGTGGCGGGGCGGGACGGAATGTCCCATTGCCGACACTGGCGGGTTCGCGCCGCGGCCCCGAAAGGTTACGCCTCAGTCCGGAAGCGGCTCCAGCTTGCCGAAGCGCTCGTGGAGCGGCGGGTGCCCGAGGGGCGGGAAGTCGATGTCGGGAGGCGCCACCCCGCGATCGGGCAGGCGCGCGAGCAGGTCGCGGATCAGGGTCAGGCGGCCGCGCTTCTGGTCGTTGAAATCGACGAGGGTCCAGGGCGCATGGGCCGTGTGGGTGGCAGCGAGCATCGTCTCGCGTGCGTCGGTGTACTCGGCGTACTTCCTGCGCGCCTCCAGGTCGATGGGCGACAGTTTCCAGCGCTTGAGCGGGTCTTCCAGGCGTTCGGCGAAGCGCTCCTCCTGCTTGTCCTGGTCGCAGCACAGCCAGTACTTGAACAGCAGGATCCCATCGTCGACGAGCAGTTTCTCGAACACCGGCGCCTGCGCGAGGAACGCATCGACCTGGGCGGGGGTGGCGAAGCCCATGACCTTCTCGACGCCCGCCCGGTTGTACCAGCTGCGGTCGAACAGGGCGATCTCGCCCTCCGCCGGCAGGTGCGGCACGTAGCGCTGGAAGTACCACTGCCCGGCTTCGCGATCGCTGGGCCTCGGCAGGGCGACGACGTGGCATTGCCGGGGGTTGAGGTGGTCCGAGATGGCGCCGATCACGCCACCCTTGCCCGCGGTGTCGCGGCCTTCCAGGATCACCAGCAGGCGCTTGCCAAGATGCTTCAGCCAGCGCGCCACTCCGGCGAGTTCGACCTGCAGGGGTTCGAGTTCGGACTGGTAGGCTTTCTTCTTCATGGGCGCTCCCGTGCGGGGCCCGGCGCGGTCATTCGCGCAGGCGGGGTTTCAGGTTGGCCAGGTTGCATGGTTGGGTGCGCGCGTCGAGCTGGGCCTGGATGATCTTTTCCCAGCCGGTGCGGCAGGCCGAGGTGGAGCCCGGCAGCGCGAACAGGAAGGTGCCGTTGGCGAGCCCGGCGAATGCCCGCGACTGCAGGGTCGAGGTGCCGATCTCCCCGAAGCTGATGGCGCGGAACAGTTCGCCGAAGCCGTCCATTTCCTTGTCGAGCAGTGGGCGGAGGGCCTCGGGGGTCGAATCGCGCCCGGTGAAGCCCGTGCCCCCGGTCACCAGTATCCCGTCGACGGCGTCGTCGGCGATCCACTGCGAGACGCGGGCGCGCAGCCGGTACCGGTCGTCCGGCAGCAGGTCGCGTCCCGCCAGCCGGTGGCCGGCCGCGGCGAGTGCACCGGCGAGGTAGTCGCCGGAACTGTCGTTGTCGGGGGTGCGGCTGTCGGACACTGTCAGCACGCAGAGCGAAAGCGGAATGAAGTCGGTCGAGGCGGTCATGGCGCCGAGCCTAACCGATCGGCGATGACCTCGCGTGCGGGTGCGTAGGGGGCGGTGTGGGGGCAGTCCTGTACGTGGCCCGTCGGCGCGAGCAGCATCGACAGCACGAGGATGCATGGAACCTTGGCGGACAGCCGGGTCAGCACGTTATGCATGGCGGCATCGTAACGCGCGACCGCGATCGTGGAATGGTCGGGAAGTCATGCCCGGGCGGCGGTACCATCGCGTCCTGTCCGTCGATTGGATGCACCTGCCATGCCGCGTGCGCGCCTGTTCCGTTGCCTGTTGGCCACCCTGTGGCTGCTGGCGTCCTGTCCCGTAGCTGCCGCGGTCCCGACCGGGGCCGCCGGGCACGACGACGGGCCCTATGTCGACCATGTCGACGGTGGCGTGCTGGCGCGTTGGGTCTGCGATGGCAGGCGCGAGGTCGTGCGATACCGCGCCTCGCGATGGCCGGTGGTCGTACCGCCCCGCTGCGGGCAGGACGGCGCGATCCAGGTGCGTGCGCCGGTCGCCTCGCGCGATCGCGTGGACCTGCGGGGCGTGGCGCGGCTGGCCGCCCTGTCCGACGTGCATGGCCAGCTCGGGCTGATGGTCCGCCTGTTGCAGGCCAACGGCATCCTCGACGCCGACGGCGACTGGGCCTGGGGCGAGGGCCACCTGGTGCTGGTCGGCGACGTGTTCGACCGCGGACCCCGCGTCAACGAGATCTTCTGGCTGCTCTACGGGCTCGAGCAGCAGGCGCGCGAGGCCGGTGGCGGCCTGCACGTGCTGCTGGGCAACCACGAGGCGATGGTGTTGTACCGGGACCTGCGCTACGTCAACGACCGCTACTTCGCGACGGCCAACGCGCTGGACGTCGCGTACCCGGACCTCTACGGACCACAGAGCGTGATCGGCAACTGGCTGCGCAGCCGGCCGGTGATCGCCCGCATCAACGACATGTTGTTCGTCCATGGCGGCATGTCGCCGGAATTCCTGGCGCTCGGCATCGGCAACGAGGCCGCCAACGATCGCTATCGCGAGTCGCTTGGGATGCCGCGCACGCGCACGCGCGAAGACCCGCGCTACGCGCCGCTCTACGACGGCACCACCAGCCCCATCTGGTACCGGGGCTATTTCAATCCCGATGCCCTGGACCGGGCGGGCGTCGAGGCCCTCGTGCAGCGCCTGGGCGTCGAGCATGTCGTGGTCGGGCATACCTCGATGGCCCATGTCGAAAGCTGGCACGACGGGCGCGTCATCGCCGTCGACAGCAGTATCAAGGACGGCGAATCGGGCGAGTTGCTGTTCGTGGAGGACGGGCGGATGAGCCGTGGGACCCTGGATGGCACGCGGCTGCCGCTCCTGCCGGGGGGCCCGCCGCCACGCGATTGAAGCACAGGGGCGCCGATGGACGGATGCCGGTGCGCTGGCGCAACCGGCGGGAGCACGGGCCAGAACACCGACGTGGGCGCGGTGGCGGGGGTGGGTCGGCGCCTGCGTCCTCTCGGACACCCACAAGGAAGGCGTGCGGTTCAGGCCGCCAGCACGGGTTCGCCAGACGATCCTGGTCAGCGTCCCTCGTCAGCCGGTTCCGGCGACCAGGGCTCCGGGATCCAGCCACCCGCGCGCCACCGCCTGTTCCACGTCGGCCTGCGTATCGACGTCGAGCAGGAGCTCAGGGGCCTCCAGCACGGCGAGCGAGTCCTCCGGCATCCCGCGCAGGGCGGCGCCGAAACCGGTGTCGCCGCTCGGCCGCGTCGCGCCTGCGAACCAGTCGCCCGGCACGACCGCGGGAATCCCCACGGCGCGGCCATGGCGGGTCGCGGCGCAGCGGGATTCTGCGCGCGCGGCCCCGGCGAGCAATGCGCACAGGTGGTCGTGGGCCAGGCCGGGCTGGTCGCAGGCCAGGACCAGGACCGGGACCAGGACCGGGATGCGCGACATCGCGAAGTGCGCCCCGGCGACCCGCAGGCTGCTGGCGATGCCTTCGCGCCAGCCCGGATTCGGCACGATCGTGCAGGGCAGGTCGCGCACGGCATCGGCAACCGCGGTGCCGCCCGCGCCGACGACGACGCAGGCATGCGAAGGCCCGGTCTGGAGGGCGAGGCGCGCCGCGCGATGGACGAGCGTTTCGCCGTCCCGCGTCAGCAGTTGCTTCGGGCGGCCCAGGCGCTCGCTGCCCCCGGCGGCCAGCACCACGGCGACATGTCCCCCACTCAAGCGGCACCGGCCGCGTTCCGCCACGCCTGCAACTGCGCCGCGATGCTCAGGGCGATCGCCTCGGGCCCCTTGCCGCCCAGGTCCATGCCGACGGGCGCATGCAAGCGCGGCCGCAACGCGTCGCGCGAAGCCGGCGGCAGGAGCTTGAGCAGGTCGTCGCGGCGACGCGGCGGGCCCAGCAGGCCCACGAAAGGCACCTCGCCCTTCGCGAGAGCCTCGAGCGCATCGCGGTCGAGCTCGAAGTCGTGGTGCATCACCAGCGCGGCATCGCAGAGGGGGCGACTGTCCAGGTGCTCCGCCGCCGGGGCGTCCCGTCGGCAGTCGGCGGCAAGGCCCGCACCGGCCCAGCGCGGTCGCCGATCGCACAGGGTGCTGCGCCAGCCCAGTTCGCCGAGCATTCGCAGCAGGATCGGCGTCTCCGGTCCTGCGCCCAACAGGCAGGCTTCCGGCGGGCGGGGCAGGAGCAGGGACCAGTCCGATCGCCCCTCGTGCCAGTCGGGCGCCGCGGTCGGCACGTGCCAGCGCTCGCTTCGCCCGTCCACCGCGAGCATGAGGTGGCCGTGGACATCGAGCCGGTGATCGAGCCGCGCGCCCCCCTGCAGCCATGCGTCGAACAGCGCGACAGCACCGGGCATCAGGCGCAGCGGCAGCAGCGCGACGCGCAGTCGACCGCGACACCCGAGGGCGGCGCCGGAGAACAGCGCGGCATCGTCGCGGGTGTCGATTTCCAGCCATTCGACGCGGCCGCCCGCATTCGCCAGGGCCGCGCGACGGGCCAGCTCCGGCTCCAGGCAGCCGCCACTGAGCCAGCCGGTCTGCGTCTCGTCGGCGAAGACCGCCATCGCGCCGGGATCGGCATAGGTCGACCCTTCCGTCTCCAGGACCATGGCGAGGGTGCCGCCCGCATCGTCGTGGATCGCGCGCACCACCGCTTCAAGCACCGGGCCGGGGTTTCCGGTACGGAGGAAATCGAAACGGGCCTGCAACCCGCGCGCCGCGGCCGAGTCGGGGTCGTTGGCGGCAAGGCGGTTCGCGACGGATGTCATCGCAGGCCCACCGTCTTCGACGGACGCGGAGGCGACACCGCGCGGACGGTCGTCATGCCAGCGGCGGCATCTTGTCGAGCAGCTTGTCGAGCGTGATCGGATAGTCGCGCACGCGGATGCCGGTCGCATTGTGGATCGCGTTGGCCACCGCCGCGCCGACCCCGCAGATGCCGAGCTCGCCGACGCCCTTGGCCTTCATCGGCGAGGAAATCGGATCGGTCTCCTCCAGGAACACGACCTCCTGGTGCGGGATGTCCGCATGCACCGGGACTTCGTAGCCGGCGAGATCGTGGTTGACGAAGAATCCGCGGCGCGTATCCACCGCCAGCTCTTCCATCAGGGCCGCGCCCGCGCCCATCGTCATCGCGCCGATGACCTGGCTGCGCGCAGACTTCGGGTTGAGGATCCGTCCGGCCGCGCAGACCGCGAGCATGCGACGGATGCGGATCTCCGCTGTGGCCGCATCCACGCCCACTTCCACGAAATGCGCGCCGAAGGTGGACTGCTGGTACTTCTTGTCCAGGTCGCCGTACTCCATCGCCTCCTCGGCGACGAGTTCCGCGTCGGCGGCGGCGTCGGCCAGGGCGTGGGAGCGTTCGCCTTCGCGCACCCGGCCATCGACGAACTCGGCTTTTTCCGGGTCCAGGCCGAGCTTGTCGGCGACGTCCGCACGCAGCTTCATGCAGGCGGCGTACACGCCCGCGGTGGAGCTGTTCGCGCCCCACTGTCCGCCCGAGCCCGCGGAGACCGGGAAGCGCGAATCGCCCAGTTCGACCACGACCCGCCCGAGCGGCACGCCCATCATCTCCGCGGCGGTCTGGGCGATCACCGTGTAGCTGCCCGTGCCGATGTCGGTCATGTCGGTCTGGACCGTGACGATGCCCTGCGCGTCGAGTCGGACGCGCGCGGCGGACTTCATCAGCAGGTTGTTGCGGAACGCCGAAGCCACGCCCATGCCGACCAGCCACCGGCCGTCGCGACGGGTGCCCGGGTTGGCGGTGCGCTTGTCCCAGCCGAAGCGATCCGCGCCATCGCGCAGGCACTTGACCAGTTGCCGTTGCGAGAACGGGCGATCCGGATTGGCGGGATCCACCTGGGTGTCGTTGCGGATCCGGAATTCCACTGGATCGAGGCCGAGCTTGCCCGCCATCTCGTCCATGGCGATCTCCAGCGCCATCATCCCGGGCGCCTCGCCGGGCGCGCGCATCGCGTTGCCCTCGGGCAGGTCGAGGACGGCCAGGCGCAAGGCGGTCAGGCGATTGGCGCCCGCGTACAGCAGTTCGGTCTGCCCGGTCGCGGTTTCCGGCCCGCCGCCGGGCAGGTCGCCCGACCAGCTTTCGTGGCCGATCGCGGTGATCGAACCCTCCGCGTCGGTGCCGATCCGGATGCGCTGCAAGGTCGCCGGGCGGTGCGTCGTGTTGTTGAAGATCTGCGGCCGCGCCAGCGTGACCTTGACCGGGCGCCCGGCGGCCTTCGCGCCCAGCGCCGCCAGGATCGCGTCCGCGCGCACGAAGAGCTTGCTGCCGAAGCCGCCGCCGATGTACGGCGACACCAGCCGCACCTTGTCCCGCGGCATGCCGAGCGTGCGGGCGACGTCGCCCGCGCCCCACGCGATCATCTGGTTGGAGGTCCAGAGCGTCAGCGCGTCGCCGTCCCAGGCAGCGATCGACGCATGGGGTTCCATCATCGCGTGGGACTGGTCCGGCGTGGTGTAGGTCGCATCCAGCTGCACCGGTGCCGCCGCGAAGGCGGATTCGAAGTCGCCGACGCGCACGTCCGGGTTGTCCTTGGGTTCGACCGCCGAGGCTTTCGCGCTCGCGAGGTCGTGGACGCCGCTCTCGCGTGCGTATTCCACGCGGACGCGTTGCGCGGCGGCGCGTGCCTGTTCGAAGCTCTCCGCGACCACGAGGGCCACGGCCTGGTGGTAGTGCTCGACCCGGGGCCCGGCCAGCAGGTGGGCGGTGTTGAACCGGCCCTTTGTCAGCGTGCCGGCATTCTTCGCGGTGACCACCGCCAGCACGCCGGGCGAGTCCAGGGCGACGCTGGTGTCGATCGAGCTGATCCGGCCCTTGGCGATCGCCGCGCCCACGACGTACCCGTAGGCCTGGTTCGCCGCGACGTCGTGGCGCTCGTACGCATAGGGGGCGGTGCCGGTGGTCTTGAGGGGACCATCGATGCGATCGGTGGCCTTGCCGACCACCTCCAGCCGGTCGATGGGATTGACCGTGGCGGGCGTGTCGAATTTCATGCTTCCACTCCCGCGTCGATGAGTGCGGCGGCGATCGTGCGCTCGGCCAGGGGCACCTTGAAGGCGTTGTGCGATGTCGTCCGTGCGCCTTCCAGCAGGCGGGCCGCGGTCGCCGCCGCGCCCCTGGGCAGCTCGGCCTCGGCCGCTTCCACGCGCCACGGCTTGTGGGCGATGCCGCCCAGCGCCAGCCGGCCGCTGCCGTCGCGGCGCACGATCGCCGCCACCGAGACCAGCGCGAACGCGTACGAGGCGCGGTCGCGCACCTTGCGGTAGACATGGGCGCCGCCCACCGGCGGGGGCAGGGTGACGGCGGTAATCAGCTCGCCTTGCCGCAACGTGGTTTCGACCTGGGGCGTGTCGCCCGGAAGCACGTGGAAATCGGCGATCGGGATGCGTCGGCCACTGCCGTCCGGCTGCACGGTTTCCACGGTAGCGTCGAGGACGCGCATGGCCACGGCCATGTCGCTGGGATGGGTGGCGATGCATGCATCGCTGGTGCCCATGATCGCGTGCTGTCGGCTGTAGCCCTCCAGCGCCGAACACCCGCTGCCCGGCACGCGTTTGTTGCACGGCTGGTCGGTGTCGTAGAAGTACGGGCAACGCGTGCGCTGCAGCAGGTTGCCGGCCGTGGTCGCCTTGTTGCGCAGCTGTCCCGAGGCGCCGGCAAGCAGGGCGCGCGAGAGCACGCCGTAGTCACGTCGGATGCGGGCGTCCGAGGCGAGGTCGGTGTTGCGCACCAGGGCACCGATGCGCAGGCCGCCATCCTCATTGGCCTCGATGCGGTCCAGCCCCAGGCCGTTCACGTCGACGAGGTGGGTGGGCGTCTCGACCTCGAGCTTCATGAGGTCCAGCAGGTTGGTGCCGCCGGCGATGAATCGCGCGCCAGGCGTGCCCTTGACCGCGGCGACCGCGGCCGCGGGCGAATCCACGCGTTCGTAGCTGAAGGCCCTCATGAGCGGCCCCCGGCGACGTCCTTGATCGCCTCGACGATGTTGGAGTACGCGCCGCAGCGGCAGATGTTGCCGCTCATGCGCTCGCGGATCTCGCTGTCGGTCAGCCGGGGACGGGCGGCGATGTCACCACTGACGTGGCTCGGCATCCCTTCCCTCAGTTCGTCCAGCATCGCCACCGCGGAGCAGATCTGGCCGGGCGTGCAGTAACCGCACTGGTAACCGTCGTGCGTGACGAAGGCCTGCTGCATGGGATGCAGCTGGCCGGGCGTGCCGAGGCCTTCGATGGTGGTGACCTCGTCGCCGTCGTGCATGACCGCCAGGCTCAGGCATGCGTTGATGCGCCGCCCGTCCACGATCACCGTGCAGGCGCCGCACTGGCCGTGGTCGCAGCCCTTCTTGGTGCCGGTCAGCTTGAGGTGCTCGCGCAGCGCGTCCAACAGGGTGGTGCGCGTGTCGAGTTCGAGCGATTCCCGCTTGCCGTTGACGGTCAACGATACCTTCTGCATCACGGGTGCCTTCGCTGGACTCGGCGTCGCGGCCCGCGCGGCGCCGATGAGTGCACCCGACGCGCTGCTCGCGGCCACCGTGGTGGCGCTGGCGAGGATGAATTCGCGTCGCGTGAGGCGGAAACCATCGTTGTCCTGCATGCCTGCCTTCCCTTGGGTGGGTGGGGGGACCCATCATCACATGGGCCGGGCGTTGCCCCGGCCGCCACCATGGGCCGCCACGCGTCGCGTGGAACACATCGGGCATGCCGGCCAGGAAGCCTCCATCGCCGCCCTGGAACGGCGTCGTCGCGTCGATTTCTAGCAGTCATGCCGCGACCACGACGTGAAAGCATGCGCGCACGACAGGCGCGTTGCGGGGCCGTCGACGCCTCCGCACCACGGTCCCGGCGCCTGTCACCCGTCCTTCGGGTCGCGGGCTGCAGGATCGATACGGGAGACCCTATGATGGCGGCAAGCTGGCCCGACGCGAGGATGTTCATGCGCCACCCCGTGCCATTCGTCGTTATCGCGCTCATCGCCGCCCTGGCGGACGCTCCGGCGGCACGGGCGGAGACGCCGGGCGCATGGGACATCGGTCGCGGCGACAAGGGCCTGGAATTCCGCTCCCCGGGCGGCAACTGGATATTCAATCCCTGGTTGCGGCTGCAGTTCCGCTACAGCGAGCCCTATTCGGGCGACCCCCTCGCCATCGCGGAGATGCAGGATCCGCACGGGGCGGGTTTCGAGCTGAAGCGGTCGCGCCTGAAAATGGACGTGCAGCTCGGTACGCCTGTCCTGACGCTTTACAGCGAGACGCAACTGGAGGGGCGCCAGCAACTGGACTTCCGGGTCACGTACCAGCCAAGCGAGGACTTCTGGCTGCGGGTGGGCCAGTGGAAGGCCGAGTACAACCGTGAGCGTCGGGACTCATCCGGCGAACAGCAGTTCGTCGATCGCTCCGTCGTCACCCGCGATTTCACCCTTGATCGACAACAGGGCGTCATGGCCTACGGTCGCATGGGCGAGGGCAGCGCGGCGGACCTGAGTGCCTGGGTCGGCGTGTTCGGCGGTGCGGGGCGCGGGAGGTTCAACGACGGCGGCCAGGGCATGCAGGTGGCGCGGCTGCAGTGGAATCCCAATGGCGAGGTGCTGGAATTCTCGCAGAGCGACCTCGAGCGGCGACCGGAGCCGGTGGGTTCGGTCGCGATCGCGGCGGCCCGTGATCGCAGTCGCTACACCCGCTTCTCGTCCGATGGCGGGGGCGAGTTGACGGGATACGAGCGGGGAGAGGTGGACCAGTACGAGATCGAACAGTACCTGTTCGAGACCGCGCTGCAATGGCGTGGCTTCTCCTGGCAGCAGGAGTGGCACCACAAGACCGTCGAGGATCGCCTGCTCGGTGGGCGGCGCACCCTGCGCGGCCTGTATGCCCAGGCGGGGTATTTCCCGCACGAGCGCTGGGAGGCCTTCCCGAGGCCCCTGGAGGTCGCACTTCGCTACGCCACGGTCGACGACGGCTTGCCCGACGGGGGGCCGAGGCGCGAGTACACGCTGGCGGGCAACTGGTATTTCAAGGGGCACCTCAACAAGATCAACCTCGATGTGTCCCGCCTCGAAGTCACCGAAGGCGAGGCCAGCGAATGGGACTGGCGCACCCGCCTGCAGTGGGACGTGTCGTTCTAGCGGTGCGTGGCCGGGGAGAAGCCGGCATGCGTGCCCGGCGCTGGGGCGTGTCGGCATGGGCCCCGTCGCGAACCCGGAAACGGAGGTCGCCGAGACGCCCGGCATCGGCCCGCCTCTCCGTACGCCCCCTGTATGCCGGCCGGCGTTCGGCGATGCCCGCGACGTCCCGCAACTCAGGCCGTACCGGCGAGCGCCCGCACCGCGCGGCTGAAATCGGCAGCGAACGCCTCCATGTCGAACAGGCCGCTGGCATCGCGCCTCGCCATCACCTCGGCGCGTAGCGCGGCGAGCTGGGTGGGGTCGCGCCCCAGGGCGACCGCCTTCGCGACGAAGGCCTCGTCGCTGTCGACGTTCATGCCGTCCATGCCCAGGTGGTGGTTCAGGCTGCCGGCGACGCGGGCGGCGAAGGTGTCGCCAGGGCGCGTCAGCACCGGACAGCCCACCCAGAGTGCGTCGGACGCGGTGGTGTGGGCGTTGTACGGACCGGTGTCGAGGAACAGGTCGGCGAGCTGGAGGCGGGCGAGGTAGTCGGCGTGGGCTTGCTTGGGCATGAAGACCAGGCGCGCCGGGTCGATGCCGACGGACGCGGCGTGCGCGCGCAGGCGCTCGTCCGCGCGACCCGGTCCGGACAACAGCCAGAGCACGCTGCCGGGAACGCCACGCAGCACCGAAAGCGCGCGCTCCACGCTGGCCGGGTTCAGCTTGTAACTGTTGTTGAAACAGCAGTAGACGACCCCCGCCGCAGGCAGGCCGCAGTCGGCGCGCGCGGGCGCGGGTGGCACCTCGCGTCGCGTGTCCGAAGGCTGGAACGCGCGTGGCAGGCGCAGTACGCGTTCGCTGAAATGCGGGGCGAGGGCATCCGGCAGGACGAAGCCATCGGCCAGCACGGCGTCGACCCAGGGGGCGCCCGAGGTGCCGGGATACGCCAGCCAGTTCACCTGGACCGGGGCGGGGCGCATCGCCAGCACTTCCGGCGCCCCGCCGCCGCCCCAGCCGCGCAGGTCGAACAACACGTCGATGCCGTGCGCCCGGATCATCCCGGCGACCTGGCGATGCGGGCGTCCGGCCGCATCGTGCAGTGCGGTCGCCTCG
>JAUIJO010000291.1 GCA_030431185.1 Gammaproteobacteria bacterium
GGAGCCGGGCGAGCGCATCCTGTGTTTCATCCCCGAGTCCGGACGCTTCAACGTGGCCTTCGTGATGATCGAGGTCGAAGCCGCGGACCAGGCCCCGGCTCCGCCGGCCGCACGCGCGTCCACGCCACTGCCCGCGCCTGCCGACATCGCCCCGCCCCACGACCCCGCGGATGCCCCCGCCGCCCTGCGGCACCTGCTGGGCGAGCTCGCCACGATCTGGCACGACTACCGCTCGCGTGCATGGCGCACGCCGATGATCCGGAAGCTGCGCGAACGCCGCTTCGACATCGAGGACTACCGCCGGTGGATGCAGCACTGGATCCCGCAGGTCCGCGAGGGCAGCAAGTGGATGCGCGAAGGGGCGGCGTCCGTGCAGGCGCCCTTCGAGGCACTGGCCGGGCTGATCGAGACCCATGCGGGCGACGAGCAGGACGACTACATGATCCTGTTCGACGACTATCGCAAGGCGGGCGGCGAGGTGGGCGACATCGACGCGCTGCGTCGCAACCCCGGTGGCGAGGCGCTCAACAGCTACCTGCATGCCCTCGCCGCGACACCCAACCCGCTCGGGTTGCTGGGGGCCATCTACATCATCGAGGGCACGGGGCAGCGCATCATTCCCGCCCTGCTGCCGCTGATGAAGGCCAGCGTGGCCCTGCCGGCGGACGCGTTCCGCTTCCTCGAATACCATGGCGAGAACGACGCCCACCACCTGGCGCGCTGGCTGCGCGCGGTGGAGATCGTCTTCGAGCACGACGCCGACGGACGCGGCGCACGGGCGATCATCGACACCGCCCGCCGCACCGCCGAGCTGTACCTGATGCAGTTCGACCACCTCGCGATCGACCCGGAGTAGCGCACGCGCATGAAGCACGCCCCCGATTTCCTCGACCACGAACACGACCCGCGCGACCCCAACCCGTGGCTGGCGATGTACCTGGACCGCAGCACGCCGATCGACGAAGCGGTCAAGCGCGCCTGGCTCAACGACTCCAGCTCGGCCTCGCGCCAGTACGTACTGCCGTTCGTACGCCCGCTCGCGCGCACCCTGATCGTGCTGATCCAGGTCGCCAAGGTGTTCACGCCGCGCAAGATGGCGTTCTCGCGCTTCCTGCACCGGCTGCTCGCGTGGGGCATGGAGAACTTCATCCGCCCGGAAGCCAACTGGCTGATCCTGCGCCATTTCCACCTGGGCTCGCAGGTCCTGGGCTTCATCGCGAAGAACGCGCCGGTCGAGGTGCCGACTCAGCCGCTCGCGCCGGAGCGCATCAGCGACGTGCGAGAGGAAATGTTCCTCATCCACGACCTGAACCTCTACAACTTCATCATCCGGCTCAACCAGGCCTTGCGGGATTCGGGCCAGCAGCTCGGCCGCGTCGCCGATCCCGACCTGTCGATGATCGAGCAGCCGGCGCTGTCGCTGGAGGACATGCCCAGGCGCCGGCGCAACTTCCTCGACCTGCAGAGTTCGATCGAACTGTTCACGCCGATCTACCAGTTGCTGCTCACCGACAGCGATTTCTGGCGCGCGACCAACTCGCTGCAGCTCGACGAGACCATCGGCCTGTACGCGGCGACCCTGCTGGATGCCCGCGACCACCTGGTGCTGCTCAACAACCGCCACCCGCTGGTGCCGATGTCGACCCTGCGCGCGGGCTTCCGCCTGACCCTGCACGGCCTGTCCACCGAGATGCTGCACGGCCTCCTGGTGCAGTTGCGCGCGCAGCGCGCGGCGCAGGCTCAGTCGGACGTCGCTGCGGGTCCGGGCGTCGCCACCGCCTGATCGTCCGGGACATCGTCGATCTCGACAGGCGACTCGACGCGATAGCCGCGCGCGCGCAGCGCGGCCGCCAGGCCGTCGTCGGAGAGCAGCTCGCGCATCGGCAACAAGGCCAGGGTGACCGGGTTGACCGACAGTGCCCGCTCGGCCTCGCGCAGCCACTCCGCCTGCAGCTGGGCGCCGATGTCGCCCGCACGGCTGCGCAGGGCGTCGATGCTGCGCGCGGCCTCGCGGCAGGCCTCGAACTGGTCGGTGTAGGGCAAGGCGCGCAGGCCGTCGACGTCGCCCACCGCCCAGGCATTGGCGCGCTCGCGCATCATGCCCAGGTCGGTTTCCAGCCGGTCCAGGGTGCGGGTGAAGCAGGCCAGGTCGTCGATGCGGCCCTGCTTGAACTCCTCGATCGCGGTCTTGGGGTCCTCGATGCGGACCTCCACCCCGGGCTTGCTCAGGGTGACCCCATGGGCCTCGGCCAGGCCCTCGACACGGTCGGCGATGCCCGGCTCGCTCTCCAGCCCCACGTCCTCGACCGCCTCGCCGTAGAGCTTGAGCGCGGCGAACATCGGGCGCCAGCGCTCGATGCCACCATCGCGACCGATGTATCGGGCCTTGAGCGCCTGCCAGCGCGCGTAGTCCGCCGGCGGGACCAGGTCCTGCAGGCGCTTGTCGTCCGGGTTCCGGCGCGCGCCCACCAGCCGCGGCGCCAGCGCCAGTCCGCGGAAGAAGCCCACGTCGGCCTTGACGCTCACGTTGGGCGGGAGCATCACCTCGTTGGCGCGGGCCACGACTGCCTCGACGTCGCGGGCCTCCCACTCCATGCGCCTGGGCAGGGGCGACAAAGTGCCCAGGATCCACATCTCGTGGCCGTCGCGGCTGACCCGCCACAGGCCCGGACCGGGCACCACGCCGCTGACGACGACCGCGTCGATGTCGCGGATCGTGTCGTTGGGTGCGGCCGCCGGCAAGGACGGGGATGCCGCTTCCCGGGCGCTGGCCGCGAGGGGCAGCAATGCCGCCAGCACGAGGGCGGGAGGGAACGGAGAACGGATGCGCATGCCGACGTCCTTGCAGGGGGATGCGGCGCAGTACAGCAAAGCGCCCCGCAAACAAGAACAGCCGGAAGTCCCGGCTGTGGTCGTTCGTTCAGAATTGGTCGGGGTGGCCGGATTCGAACCGACGACCACCTGTCCCCCAGACAGGTGCGCTACCAGGCTGCGCTACACCCCGAATGCTGCTTCGGCCGCCGACGCTTGGGTCGA
>JAUIJO010000292.1 GCA_030431185.1 Gammaproteobacteria bacterium
ATCCCTCCCGGCAGCATCGCCGCGCTCGAACCGGCGCCCGGCGCGCAACCCCTGTCTCGCCACCCGCATGGAGAGGTGTTCGCGCTTTCCGCGCTCGCGCGGGTGCGTTTCCTGCGGATATCCACGCTTTCGGTCTCCCCGGCACATCGTGCCCGTGCGTTCGGCATGCAGTTCCAGCGGCAACGCACCGGCAACATGCTGTCGCCCGGCACCACCGGCTGGAACGACCTGCACCGATACGCCAAGGACCTGCTCGATGCGCATCCCGGCGTTCTATAGCGACGCCTACGCGCCCGGCGAGGAGCCCTTGCTGGCGCGACTGCGCGCGACCCGCGACCTGCTCCAGCGCCTCGCCCTGGTCGACCTGCAACCAGCTGCGCCTGTCCGGCCGGCGCAGCTGGACGGCCTGCACGACCCCACCTACCTGCAGGCGTTCCTCGAGGGCCGCGAGCCACTGGCCTCGCGCCAGGGCATCTGCTGGACGCCCCGGGTTCGCGACGCCACGCTCTCGATGCTGGGTGGGCAACTGGCCGCCGTCGACCGGTGCCTCGCGCATCCGGCCGGCATCGCGATGAACATCGCACGTGGCTTCCACCATGCGCACCCGCTGGCAGGCAGCGGTTTCTGCGCGATCAACGGCCTGGCCCTGGTCGCGCATGCCCACCCCACGCTGAAAGTGATGGTCGTCGATTGCGACGAGCACGGGGGCAACGGCACCGAGGAGTTCGCCGCGCGCATGCCCAACCTGTTCGCGGTCTCGATCTTCGGCACGCGCTTCGGATGCCGGGGCGGCACGCGCTCGTGGGCCTTCCATGTCTCGCGCGAGGAAGGCTTCGCACGCTACGCGCGTGTCCTCGATGGCGTCGGGCGCATCATCGACGACGTCGCTCCCGACCTTCTCATCTACCAGGCCGGCGCGGACTGCCACGAGCACGATCCCAAGAGCCAGCTCAGGCTGCGCACCGGTGAGATGTTCCGTCGCGACCTCGCGGTGTTCACGATGGCCCGCGAACGCCGGTTGCCCGTGCTGTTCCTCGTCGCCGGTGGCTACCAGGACGCCACCAAGGTCGCGCGCCTGAACTGCAACACGGTGCGCGCGGCACGGATCGTCCATGGGAGACGGGCCACGCCCGCGCGGCCGCACGCCGCTTCGCGCTGACGGGCCGCGCCGGCCCGTCGCGGGCGGTGCGTTGCCCTGTCAGCGGCCCCAGGCCAGTTCGCCGCAGGGGCTCGTGGCACGCATGAGCGAGTCGGGACCGCAATCACCGCGCCCGTCGTTGCGGGTCGATGTCGCGAACACGCTTTCCCATTGCGATGCCTGTCGGCGCCGGGCTTCCGTGACCCGGGGGCGCTCGTCGACCTCCTCCGACGCACCGGTAGCGGTGGCCGCTTCCTGGGCGATCGCCAGCAGCGTGATCAGGGAGACCAGGCATCCACCGCCGATGCTCAGCCAGCGCAACAGCGCATTGCCCGACGTGCGACCGCCGCGCCTGACCTGTGTGGGCGTCACCGTCGCGGTCACGCCCGCTTCGCCCGCCACCGGAACATCGCCCGTCATGGCGGTCGCCGCAGCCTCCCCCGCCGAGGCCGGCACGGGCGTCATCGCCGAATCCACGGCGACCACGCACACCGGGTCGCTCGGTTCGAACACGTAGCCCGCGCGCACCACGGTCCTCAACCAGCCCTTGCGCTCCGGACCCAGTGCCTTGCGGAGCAGCCAGGCGCTTTGCGACAGGTTGGCATCCTCCACCACCAGGCCCGGCCAAAGGCGGTCGAGCAGGTCGGCGCGGTAGTGAAGCGCGTGGGGTTCGGCCGCCAGCAGCCACAGCAGGTCGAAGGCACGCTGCGGGAGGCCCACGTCCTCGCCGTCGATCGAAAGCGTCCGATAACACAGGTCCATCCTGACCTCGCCGATCGTGATGTATCGGTGGCCATTGCCGGGCCAGGCGGGCTTGAACCTCGATGTCATCGACTGCCTCCGCGTCGGGAAGGGACGTACCCCTAAACGCGGATCGCGCACGCCCCCCCACCCCGATCGGCAAATACGGCCGTCTCATTCAGTCTCGGCGTCGCCCGGGCGGGATTTTCACGATCCCGCGCACGCTTTGATCAGAACGAGATCAACAAAAGACCGAAGCGCAGAAGTCGTGATGTCGCGCCTGACTTATTACTCGGGGCGTCCACCGGCGTGCAGGCGATTCGCCGCGCACGCCCCCGGCAACGGCCCGGACGGGACATGCATGCGGGGGTACCGCAACGTGCATGGCACCGCTGGCCCGGCGTCCAGGGACGAACCCCGGCAACCTCCCGCTGCCGGCCGCCACGCCGGATCCGGCACCCGCCCCAGGGCCCACCGGACTCCGGACGACTCCGTCACAATAAGGATGTAGAGATGACTTCAGGAAGCAACCCCGGTTTTCGCAGGACCCTGCTCGCCATGGCGACCGCAGGCCTCCTCCTGGGCGGCACGGCTGCCGCACAGGACCTCAACGCGGCCCGAGTGGCTTCGGCCGCCGAGCCCGAGTACGACTCGTTCATCGTCAAGTACCGTGCCGGCACGCCGGAGCGCGGCAACCCGGCGGTGATGATGCGCAGCCTGGGCGGCAACGGCCGCAGCCTGGGCGCCCTCGGCGCCGGCAAGGGCAAGGCACTGGGCTTCAGCCATGGACGTCGCCTGGCGACCGGCGCCGACCTGGTGCGGACCGACCGCAAGCTCGACCGCGTCGAAGCGCAGGCGATGATGCGGCTGATCGCCGCCAATCCGGACGTCGAGTACATCCAGCCCAACTACAAGCAGCGCGCGCTGTCCACGCCCAACGATCCCCGCTTCGCCGAGCAGTGGCACTACGCCAACAGTGCGACGGGCGCGCGTGTCCCGGCCGCCTGGGACCAGGCCGACGGCAGCGGCGTGGTCGTCGCGGTGGTCGACTCGGGCATCGTGGCCCACAACGACCTCAACGCGAACATCCTGCCCGGCTACGACATGGTCTCCAGCGTCAATGGCGGCAGCA
>JAUIJO010000293.1 GCA_030431185.1 Gammaproteobacteria bacterium
CAAGCCGTTGGTGGCCTCGGAGCAGGAGGTCCTGCCCCAGTTGCTGCCGCCCGAGCCCCTCGAGCAATCGCGTGCATGGTGGCCGTGGGCACTGGCCGGCGGCCTGGTCGCGTATGGCCTGGCCTGGGTGGGCCGGCGCCGCCCGCGCCTCGTCGCCGGCATCGCCCTGCCCTTCTGGACGCTGGCCGGTGTGCTCGGGGCGCTGATGCTGTTCATCTGGTTCGGCACCGAACATCGCTTCGGCTGGGCCAACCGCAACCTGTTCCTGCTCACGCCGCTGTGCTGGCTGTTGCTCCCGGGGGGCTGGCGGGTGTTCCGCGGCCGGCCGGGTGGCCGTCTGTTCGGGGCGGTGCTCGCGCTGATGATGGCCCTGCCGGTGATCGGCCTGTTCTTCTACTGGCTGCCGGTCAATCCGCAGCAGAACCTGCACTGGATCGTCCTGCTGGGGCCCATCCACGCGGGCTTGTGGTTCGCATTGGGCCGCGACGGGCGGCAAGCCGCGGCGTGATCCGGTTGCCGCCCCCGGCGCCAGCGGGCACGATGGCGGCATGAACCTGGGAACCCCGAAAAGCCTGATGAACTGCGTCGCCTACGCGCGCGACGGCGCCCGGCGGGACATCAGCCTGGACGAGATCGAGGCCGTGCTCGCGTGCGACGACGGCAGCTTCGTCTGGGTGGGGCTGTACCAGCCCGAAGAGGCCCTGCTCGAGCAGTTGCAGGATGTCTTTGGCCTGCACGACCTCGCGGTGGAGGATGCCCACAACGCGCACCAGCGCTCGAAGATCGAGGGCTACGGCAGTTCGATGTTCGTCGCCGTCCGCACCGCGCAACGCATCGACGACGCGATCCGCTTCGGCGAGACCCAGGTGTTCGTCGGCGAGCGCTACCTGGTCACGGTCCGCCACGGGGCCTCGATCAGTTATGCGCCGGCGCGGGCGCGCATGGAGCGGGAACCCGAGCTGCTGCAGCATGGCAGCGGCGCCGCCCTGTATGCCGTGCTCGACATGATCGTGGACAACTACCGCCCGATCGTCGACGAATTCGACGACGAGCTCAACCGGCTGGAGCGCGACATCCTCGGCGACGGTTTCCACCACGGCACCGTGCGCAAGCTCTACGTGCTCAAGCGCGAACTCACCCGCCTGCGCATGTCGGTCTCGCCCCTGCAGGACGTGCTCGGCCAGCTGACCCGGTCGCGCCACGCATTGATCCACGACGAACTGCAGCCCTACTTCCGCGACGTGCTCGACCACGTGCTGCGCATGAACGAGATCACCGACATGCTGCGCGAGATGCTGACCGCGGCGGTCAGCATGAACCTGTCGCTGGTGACGGTGCAGCAGGGCGAGACGGTCAAGCGCCTCGGTGCCTGGGCGGCGCTGCTGGCGGCGCCCACCCTGATCACCAGCTGGTACGGGATGAACTTCGTCCACATGCCCGAACTGCAGGGACGCTACAGCTACCCCGTGCTGATCGGCGTGCTCGCGGTCACCAGCTACGTGCTCTACCGGCTGTTCAAGCGCGTCGGCTGGCTCTGAGCGCGCCACGCGCCGGGCTCAATCCGGCAGGCGGACCGAGAATGCCTCGAGGGCAGCCCGCCCGACCGGTTCCCCGGCCAGCAAGGGCAGTTCCAGCATCCCCAGGCCCGGCAAGGCCTGCGCCAGGGTCGCCAGGTGCTCGCTCTCCAGCGCCGAGCGGTGGGCGAGGAACGCGCCGGCATCGAGGGGGGAACGCTTGTTGACCACCAGCCCGCCCACGCCGACCCCTGCGCGCCGCAGCTGCGCGTGGAGCTCGATGGTCTCGAGCACGGGCAGGCGTTCGGCGGTGAGGACGATGACGAAAGCGGTGCGCTCGCGATCGGACAGGACCGCCCGAAGATGCTCGAAACGGTGCCTGCGGCGGTTCAGCAGGCTGCGGATGCGATCGTCGCGCGAATCGGCGGGCGTCTCCGGCGCATCGTCGGACGCACCGAGGGCCTGCCTGCCGACATCATCGTCGCGCCCCAGCCCGCGCAGCACCTCGCCGAAGTGCCGGCTTCGCGCCTGCCGGTGCAACATGCCCTCGACCCAGGCCGACATCATTTCGGGCAGGGCCATCAACCGGGCCGTATGCCCCGAGGGCGCGGTGTCGAACACCAGCAGGTCGTGGTCGGTGTCGCCCTGCTCGACCAGTTCGGCGATCCGTTCCAGCATGGCGGCCTCGTGCATGCCGGGCGTCTCGCGCGACAGGGCCATGTGCTTGTCGACCTCGCCCGCGAGATGCGCGGGCATGAGTTTGCGCAAGGCGGCGCCGACCTCGTCGAGGTGCGCCCGGGCCGTCTGTTCGGGATCCAGTTCCAGGCCATCCAGGTTGGGCGCCAGGCGTCGCGTGCGCGCGCCTATCTCGCAGCCCCAGATGTGTCCCAGGTTGTGCGCCGGGTCCGTCGATACCAGCAGCACGCGGCGCCCTTCCCGGGCCGCCGCCAGGGCGGTGGCGGTGGCGACCGTGGTCTTGCCCACCCCGCCCTTGCCGCCGATGAAGAGGACGCGGCGCGACCTCGCCAGTGCCCGCAGCATGCCGGCCGCCTCAGCAGCAGCCGATATGGTCGAGGGGCGAGCGCTCCAGGCCCATCCGGCGGTGCCAGTCGTGGAAGCGCTCGTACATCACCGGCATCAGCTCCAGCGTGTAGCAGGCCGCGGGATTGGGGACGCCGAGCGTTTCGGCGAACACCAGGAGCATGAACAGGTCGTCCTCGTCGCGACGTGCGCGGGCGAAGGTGCGGCGGTACGGGGCCGCGTAGAACTCCTGCAACCCCGCCGCCAGCTTCACCAGCAACGAGTCGCCCCCGGGCGTGCCGCCCGCCATGTCAGCGCGACTCCGCCACCGCTTCGCCGCCGGCGCCGCGCGCCATCGCCATGATCGCCTCGAAGGCCACCCACAGCGCGGCGACCAGGATCACGATGTCCATGCCCAGCAGCAACCAGTTCCGGTCGGCGTAGAACTGGCCCAGCTGCACCAGCAGGGC
>JAUIJO010000294.1 GCA_030431185.1 Gammaproteobacteria bacterium
TGGCTTCCAGGGTCAGCAGGGCCGCGCCCGAGAGCGCGAGCTGGCCCAGGTGGACGCGGTGCCAGTCGGTCATGCAGCCGTCGACGGCGGAGTATTGGCACATCGGCGCGATGACGATGCGGTTGGACAGCGGGAGGCCGCCGACGTCGAGCGGCTGGAACAAATGGGAAGCGGGCATGGGGGACCTCGTTCGCGCGGGCGCCCCGTGGACGGGGCATCGGATCCCTGCACGATACCCCCGCCGATGTTGGCCGTCGCCTCCGTCAGCGGCCGGTGCCTGCTCCCGGTGCCCCCGGTGGCGTGCCCAGGTGCGCGCGCAGGAAACCGGCGATCCCGGTCCAGGCGATGTCGAGCGCCATCGGATCGTCGAACGAGTGCCCCATGCCGGGGAACGCCAGGACCACCGGGGGGGCGTCACGCAGGTTCAGCAGGCGGACGAGGCGACGCGTATGTTCGAAGTCGACGCGCGCGTCGTCGCGCCCGTGCACGAGCATCAGGGGCAGCTCCAGTGCTTCGACGCGATACAGGGGCGACGCTTCCTGCATCCGGGCCAGGTCCACGTTGGGATCGCCCATCCAGCGTTCCTGCTGGCGACGCACGTCAGGATCGCGCATGAGATCGCTCGAGGTGAAGACCAGCGCCCGGTCGCTGATACCCGACAGGGACACCGCACACTTGAACCGGTCCGGCCAACGGATGGCCGACACCATCGCCGAATAGCCACCGTAGCTCGCACCCAGCACGCACATGCGGCCGGGATCCAGCGGATGTGCAGCCAGCGCCGCTTTCACGGCCGCGTCGATGTCGTCTTCGATCTCCTTGCCGAACGCGCCCATGCCCGCCTCGCGGAACGCGCGACCGTAGCCTTCCGAGCCCCTGAAGTTGACCTGCAGCACCGCAAAGCCCAACGATGCGAGGAATTGCACGTCGCGCCTGAAATGCAGGGTGTCGGCGACCCCGATGGGGCCGCCGTGGGGATAGACGACGAGGGGCCGCCTGCCCGGGCCGGGCGGCAGCGTCAGGAACGCTTCCACCGCCAGGCCGTCGCTGGCAATCGCCGCCAGAACATGCGCGGGAGCGAAGGTCTTGTCCGAGAGCCACGGGGCGATCTCTTCGATCAGCTCCGATCGCCCGGTCGCTGCATCGTGGAAATAAAGCCGGGGTGGCTGGTCGCTGGCGTCCACCCACAGGATGCGCTTGCTGCCATCGGCGCTGCGGTCGATGACCGCCACCGTGCGACCGGGGAACGCGGCCTCGAGCAGGCGCGCCTGCTCCTGTCCGGCTTCCTGCAGGTATTCGGTCACCAGGCGGCCGGATGCGTAATAGCGGGCCGCGACAGGCTCGCGTTGCGCATCCACGAGCATGCCAACGACGTCCACGCCGGGGCGCGAGAAGAGCGTCCGCACGACCTGTCGGCGCTGCGGATCGTAAGCGACGAGATCGCGTTGCGACCGTCCATCGTCGGTGAGGCCGTATATGGTGGCGCCGTCGAACGACAGGCCCGCCGGCTCGAAGCCCCCTTCCTGCCGGGCCCGCCAGACTTCGCGGAAGTCGCCATCGCGCCCATGCAGCAGCACGGGGACCTCGTCGCGAATGGCGAGCGCCGCGCGCAGGCTGCCGCTGCCGTCGGAGAACCACGCCAGGTCGTTGCCGACATCGGGATTGAGGCGCTCCCGGGTGCGGGCGGTGACGAAACTCCTGATGCTGCGGTTCCCGCTGAGGCGGATGCGGTGTACGACGAGGGTGCCGCGACTGTCGAGGCCTTCGAACAGCACGGATTCCGGGTCGGAAGGCAACAGGTCGACGATCCGGCCCGTCCCCTCGATCTCGAGGACCTGCACGGTCTCGGCGTCCACCCGCGCGCCCAGGCGGTAGACCACGTGGCGCTGGCGGCCGCTGCCGGCGGCCGCGATCAGGGTGCGATCGTCTTTCCACGCCAGTGCGTATGCGGGCCCGCCGAAGGCCCCCAGGCGCCGCCGGGTGCCTGCCACCAGATCCACCACCTCGACGCTCCACCGCCCGCCTTCGTCGCGCACCGACTCGGCCAGCAGGTTGCCGCCGGCGTTGAGGCTCACCGCCGCCAGCCGCTCGGGCTTCCACAGCAGCTCGACGGGCAAGGGAAGCGCGCCCGGCGCCGGCGGCTCGCGCCCACCGTTCAACGCGCTCGCGGGACGGTCGTCGTCAGCGCGCGCCTGGCGGTAGAAATCCGGGAAGGGATCCGGGTACAGGCCGACGTAGCGAAGCGGCATGGCCCGGGCGAGCGCGGGATGGCTCGACTCGAGCCAGTCCATGACCGGCAGCGCGTGGTTCGCGACGCGCACCGACGCATAGGACCAGCCGGCGTCGGCGATCACGAGGTCGCCGGGATAGTTCATCTGCCCGGGCAGCACCCGGAAGCGGAACGCGTCCGAGCGCAGCGTCATCCGGGTCCGCCTCGACCAGGTGAAGAGGTCGAGTTGCGACCAGCGGTAGTCGCCGCCCTTGGCGGCATACACACGGATGTTGCGGCCGTAGGTCAGACCGCTCAGCACCTTGACCGTGCCGCCATCGCCTTCGGCGACGCGGATGGCACTGACGGGCGCACCGACTTCCAATGCCAATACCACCAAGCCCTCGTCCGCGCCCAGGCGCGGCAACTCGCCCGGCTTCACCAGTCGCATCGCAAGCGCCCCCGACAAGGGGGCCAGGGCCATGCAGGCGCACACCAGCATCGCCAACCAGTACCGCCGTCGGCGCCCGACCTTCAGCGAGCCCGCGAACACGTCCTTCCCCACGCAACCTCCTGTCGCCTCGCCCGAGGCCCCCTGACCGCGCCGCAGCATACCCGATGCGTTGCGCCCCCCGTTCGTCGACGCGCGTGCAATGGGCCTTCGAGTTCGCGCGCCACCATGGGACAGGCCTAGGCATAGGTCATCAGTCATAGACCACATGGTCTAGACAAGATTGTCTAGCAAGCGTAGGGTGGCATCCATCATCGGAA
>JAUIJO010000041.1 GCA_030431185.1 Gammaproteobacteria bacterium
CGCGCCGCTCCGTCTTCACGAAGTGCATCCGGCGAAGGTTGGACACTCGGGGTCCATCCGCCGAGGACACCCGCAATGAGTGGACGCACGTCCCGACCCGACAGCGACGCCGCAGCCGGAGACGCCGAGGCCGCGCGTGTCGGTACGTCCACGCTCGACCATCCGCACAGCTCGGGCGATCGCAATACGCGCGAGCGCGAAGACGCGTGGCCCCGTTACGAAGGCGGCACGCAGCGCGATGCCGATCCGGCCGGCGCTACCAGCGACGAAGACGAGGACGGGGTGCCGGACTGATGGACCTGCCGGAAGTCGCCCGCGATTTCGACGCGCTGGTAGGCCGTTGCGACGCGGTGGCGCGGAAATTGCCGCAGATGCGCGTCGAGTTCGCGGAACCATCGACCTTCCAGGCGGCGTTTGCGGCGATCGCCTCGGCGTTGCTGGCCAATGCCGAGAAAATCCAGGACGCCCCGGAGGACCCGGTGGCCTATGTGCGCGGCCGGCTGGATGCGATGCTCGTGGAGCCGAAGGAGCCGAAGGAGCCGGCGCCCGGAGCACGGGATTGAAGCAGGCGGGCAATGTCGGGCGGCTTCACTGCATGGGACCGGGTCGCCCGGACGATCGGTCCGCGTGAACGCCCGGGCGGGGAGGCAGCATGGAGTGCGGGCGTTTCGAAGCCAGGCACCTGCCTGGCGCATGGGGCCCCAGGCCACGATTTCATGATTCGCAAGCGGCGACAGGGGCGCCCATCCATATGAGCCGACGGAAGAAGATACTGGGCTGGACGGTACTGGCCACGGTGGTGCTGACGGTGGTGGCGGTGGTGGTTTGGATGAACTTGGCCACGCCGGAGAAGGCGCTCGAACGCCGGGTCGCCCATCACTACGCGGTATCGGACCCGGAGTTCCAGCGCGAGATGTCGGTGCTGCTCGGGCCCTCCATCCTGCCGGGCAACCGGGTGACGGCGCTCAACAACGGCGAGGAGATATTCCCGGCGATGCTGGAGGCCATCACGTCCGCGCAGCGCACGATCACCTTCGAGACCTACATCTACTGGTCCGGCGAAGTCGGTACCCTCTTCGCCGATGCCTTGTCGGAGCGCGCGAAGGCCGGCGTCGAGGTGCGCATGATGATCGACTGGGTCGGCAGCGCGAAGATGGACGGCCGCCTGATCGAGCGGATGGAGGCGGCCGGCGTGCAGGTCGTTCGCTACCGCCCCCTCAAGTGGTACAACCTGGGCCGCATGAACAACCGGACCCACCGCAAGCTGCTGGTGGTGGATGGCAGGACGGGCTTCACCGGTGGCGTCGGCATCGCCGATCCCTGGGAGGGCGATGCGCAGGACGCCGAGCACTGGCGCGACATGCATTTCCGCATCGAAGGGCCCGCCGTCGCGCAGATGCAGGCGGCCTTCAACGACAACTGGATCAAGAGCACGGGCGTCGTGCTCAATGGGGAGGAGTACTTCCCCGAACTGGAGCCGGTCGGCGACCAGCCGGCGCACGTGTTCGTCGCCTCGCCCGCGGGCGGCAGCGAAAGCATGCACCTGATGTACCTCATGTCCATCGCCGCCGCCGAGAAGAGCATCGACCTGGCCGCCTCGTACTTCGTGCCCGATCCGCTGGCGATACAGGCGCTCGTCGCCGCGCGCAAGCGTGGCGTGCGCGTGCGCGTGATCGTGCCGGGCAAGCACATCGATTCGGATATCGTCCGCCTGGCGTCGAAAGCGCACTGGGGCGAGCTGCTGATGGCCGGCGTGGAGATCCACGAATACGAGCCGACCATGTTCCACAACAAGATGCTGATCGTGGACCGCAGCCTGGTCTCGGTGGGCTCCACCAACTTCGACCTGCGCTCGTTCCGCCTCAACGACGAAGCCAGCCTCAACGTCTACGACCCCGAGTTCGCCACGGCGATGACGGCGATCTTCGAGCATGACCTCCAGTCCACGCACGAGTACGACTTCGAGAAGTGGGCCACGCGACCGTGGCGCGAGAAGATGATGGAAACGGTGGTGCTGCCGTTCAAGTCGCAGCTGTAGGCGCCGCCGCGACCGGGATGCGGACGGTCACGCGCAGCCCGGAAAGCGTGGGGCTCTCGTCCAGCAGGATCGAGCCCCCATGCAGTTCCACGGAGCGGCGGACGATCGACAGGCCCAGCCCGCTGCCCTCGACGCCGCTGCCGAGCTCCCGGTGGAAGCGCTCGAAGACGCGCTCGCGCGCGCCGGGCGGGATGCCGGGGCCGTCGTCCTCCACCCGCAGGCAGGCGTCGCCTTCCGCCACCGACAGGCTTGCACGCACCTTGCCCCCGGGCGATGCATAGCGGACCGCGTTGTCGAGCAGGTTGCGCACGAGGGCGGACAGCGCCACCGCATCGCCCTGCACCTGGACGTGGGCGCTGTCGATCGCCAGGTCGATGCCGCGAGCGTTCGCCAGCGGGCCATGGTCGATGGCCTGTGCCTCCAGGATGCCATCGAGGGCCACCGTCCCCCTCGTGCCGGCATCCATGCCGGGCTCCAGCCGGCTGAGCGACAGCATCTGGCCGACGAGCCGGTGCAGCCTGTCGGCGCTGGCCTGCACGCGCGACTGCGACTCCGCCCGCTCGGCGTCGTCGCGCGCGCCGGCAAGGTTGTCGGCATGCACCTTCAGCGCGGATATCGGCGTGCGCAGCTCGTGCGCCGCATCCGCGGTGAAACGCCGCTCGCGCTCGAGCGCGGTGCGCAGTCGCGAGATGAGGCCATTGACCGCGACGACGACGCCATTGATCTCCGCCGGGACGCGCTCGAGCTGCAGCGGCGAGAGGTTGGCGGCCTCGCGATGCTCGATCTGGCTCGAGACCCGCGACAGCACCTGGCAGGCCCAGGTGACGATCAACCAGATCACCACGGCGAGGATGGGGAGGGCGACCAGCAGCGGTACGAGGGTGCCGAAGGCGATGTCCTCGGCGATTTCCTCGCGGATGTCCGAGCGCTCCCCCGCCTGGTACCAGCGCCCGCCCGACGACATCGCGGTGAAGGTCCGCCAGTCGCGGCCGTCGATCTCGACGTCGTCGTAGCCCGCGCGCAGCGGCGCCAGTGCATCCACGGGCCCACTGTCGGAACGCAGGAGCAGGGTGCCGTTGGCATCGCGCACCTGGAAGGCCAGCTTGGTCTCGTAGGCGTGCCCGCCGGGGAACGCGAGTGCCTCGCCGACGCCGTTGGCCTCGCCGTGCCAGACATCCACGACGACCGGGTCCGACGGGCCGTGTTCGCCGAGCTCGCTCAGCGGTTCGTCCACCAGGCTCATCAGCACGCGGGACGAATGGGCCAGCTTGGCATCGAACATCTCGCCGGCCTCCTGCAGGCCGGCGCGGTAGCTGAAGGCGCCGGCGATCGCCATGACGACCGACACCGTGCCGAGCAGCCAGACGAGCATGACGCGACGGATGCTGTTCATGCCTCGCCCGCCATGGCGGCTTTCTCGTCGAGCACGTAGCCCACGCCCCGCACGGTGCGGATCAGCGCCGCCGGCAACTTGCGGCGCAGGTGGTGCACGTGCACGTCGACGGCGTTGCTGGCGATGTCCTCGTCCCAGCCGTACAGGCGTTGCTGGGCAGACTCGCGCGGCAGGATGCGGCCCGGCGATTCCATCAACAGGCGCAGCAGGGCGAACTCACGCCGGGGCAGGTCGACTTCCCGCCCGCACCAGCGGACCGAGAGCGTCGCCGGGTCCAGGACCAGTTCGCCACAGGCGAGGCTGGGTTGCGCCTGGCCGCCGCTGCGCCTGAGCAGGGCGCGTACCCGTGCCAGCAGCTCGGCGGTGTCGAAGGGCTTGCCGAGGTAGTCGTCGGCGCCCACGTCCAGGCCCAGGGTCCGGTCGCTCGCGCGCTCGCGCGCGCTCAGCACCAGGATCGGCACGTCCAGGCCCGCGCGCCGCGCGCCGCGGATCACCTCGATGCCGTCGAGGTGCGGCAAGCCCAGGTCCAGCAGGACCAGGTCGATGCCGCCGTCGCGGATGGCGGCCATCGCCGCGCGACCGTCGCGCATCCAGTCGACGCTGTACGCCGCGCGGCGCAGCGCGGTGCGGATACCTTCGCCCAGCGAAGGGTCGTCCTCGACCAGTAGGATTCGCATCGGGCGAGTGTGTGGCGGGCGTCAGCCGCTGGCAAGTTTCGCGCGGACCTCCGCCAGCATTGCCTCGGCCTCCGCGCGACGGCCCTGGTCGGCGCGCTCCCGTCCGGGACGGGCGGGTGCCGCGAGTGCCTTGCGCAGGGCCTGCTCGGCGCCGCGGTAGTCGCCCTGGGCGCGCAGGAAGTCGCCGTAGAAGTAGTTGGCGTCGATGCCGTCGGGATCGACCTCGAGGCCCTTCAGGAGCATCGCGCGGGCCTTGTCGTCGTCGCCGAAGCCGATCGGCCAGCCCGGCACCTGGTAGTAGAGCGAACCCAGGCTGGTGTAGGCCGAGCCTTCCAGGGCCTTCGGATCCAGGGCGATGGCCGCCTCGAAGTCCTTGCGTGCCTGCTTGACCAGTCCCAGGGCGCCGATGCCGCCGCGTTCGCCCGCCAGGCTGGAGAGCACGATGCCTTCCCAGATCAGTGCGTCGGCGGCTTGCGCATGGGCGCCCTGGACCTGTCCGGCACGCTTGGAGAGCGCTTCGAGCGCGTCTTCCCGCGATGCCTTGGGGGTGGCGTACATGGCCTGGTCCCAGCCTTGCTGGATGGCGGCCACGTCGGGATCCAGGTGGGCCTGGGCGGATGCCGCGAAGGCGGTGGCGAGCAGCGCGGCGGGAAGCAGGGCGGCGAGCAGCCGCGTGCGGCGGGTTTCAGCGCGTGGTGACGGGGTCATGTCGGGTCTCCTCCGGGAGCGTCGAGGGATGGGAACGTTGCGGGTGTGCGTGGCGCATCACGACGGGCAACTGGCCGCGAAGGCTGCGGTCGACCAGCGCCGGCAGCAGGCCGTTCAGGCGGGCGAACAGCTTCTCCGGCCAGCCGAGCTGGCGACGGCGGGTACCGCGTTCGATGTCGAGCCGGATCTGCCGCGCCACCTCGGACGGATCATCCGCGGCGACCTTCAGCTCGCGGTTGAGCGCCTCGACGGCGGGGGAATTGAACGGCGTGCGCGTCGCGCGCGGGGACAGGTACTGGAAACGCACCGGGCCGCCGGCGTGCTCGCGTGCCAGGGCTTCGACCAGGCCGCGCAGGCCGAACTTGGTCGCGCTGTAGGCGGCGAACCCGGGGAAGGCGAGGCTGCCGAAGGTGGAGCCGATGGCCACCACCGCGCCCTGCCCATCGCGGCCGAGCATCGGCAGCAAGGCGTGCACCAGGTGCATCGGCGCGAGCAGGTTGGCGCGGACCAGCGACTCGAACGCGTCGGCATCCTGAGCGGCGAACGCGCCGAACGCGGCCTGCGCATGGGCGATCACCAGTACCGACGGCGGGCGGGGCAGGGCCTGCAGCCGCGAGAGCAGGGCGTCGCGGCCCTGCGGCTGCGATACGTCGGCCACCACCTGCACGACCGAGCCGATCGTATGGCGTTCGGCGAGGGCGCGCAGGCGCCCGCCGCTGCGCCCCACCGCCACCACGCAGGCACCGGCTTCGACCAGTTCGCGGGTGAGCGCTTCGCCGATGCCGCCACTGGCGCCGGTCAGCACGACGACGCGGCCGGCCAGGTCCATCACGCCGCCTCCCGGAAGACCGCCGGCGACTGGCGCAGGTCGCGGAAGATGTTGGCGTACAGGGGATAGAAGCGGCGTGCCGC
Source organism: Gammaproteobacteria bacterium (assembly GCA_030431185.1). GTDB lineage: Bacteria > Pseudomonadota > Gammaproteobacteria > Xanthomonadales > Xanthomonadaceae > Marilutibacter. The sequence goes on from JAUIJO010000041.1 coordinate 5,729, forward strand.
ATGCACGACGGCGGCCTGGTCGCCGGGATCGTCCAGCCGGTCCATGAGGTTCTCGAAGAAGCCCACGTGCTCCACGTCCAGGTCGCCGTGGGAGCGCAGGTAGCTGAAGGCGTTGCGCGGGAGGTCCAGGCTGGTCTCGATGGTCTCGGCCGCCCGGGTCGCCAACGCCACGCTGGTGCCCTCCAGGACCAGGACCATGCCGAAGAAGCCGACGGGGTTGCCGCGGGCGATGGTGTCGTAGGCGTAGGCCACCATCATCTCGGTCGCGAGCGCGGGTTCGCCCGCCGATACCGCCGCGCGATCCCCGCCGCAGGCTTCGATGTCGTCGAGCACCCACTCCTGGTGGCCCATCTCTTCCTCGATGTATTCGCCCACCGCGGTGCGGAGCCACTCCAGGCGCGCCGGCAGGCGCGCCCCGCAGGCCATCAGCAACGGCACGGTATGCCGGACGTGGTGGTAGGCCTGGGTCAGGAAGGCCAGGTAGTCGCGTCGCTGGATGCGGCCGGCGAGGGCCTCCTGGATGATCGGCACGGTGAGCAGGGCCTCGCGTTCGCGCGCGGTGGCTTCGAGCAGGCGTGAGTGGAAGTTCATGGGCACTCCATGGGGGTGGGTTCAGGCGCAGGCGTCGTCGGTCGACAGCGCTGCGATGGCGTCCGCGTGGCGGGCCAGGATGGCGTCGCGGCGGGGCCGCCCGTTGGCGGTCATGAGGCCATCGGCGACCGTGAACGGACGCGGTGCGCGGATCACCTCGCCGATGCGTGCGTAATCCGGCAGCCCGGCGTTGACCTCATCGACCGCGCGGGCGAGCGAGGCATCGTCCAGGTCGGCGCGGCGCGGCCACAGGATCGCGAGGTTGGTGGCGCGGGCTTCGCCCCAGACGATCGCCTGGGCGATGGCGGGATGCTGCAGCAACTCGCTCTCCACCCATTCCGGGGACACGATGCGCCCGAACGCGGTGATGAACACGTGCTTGCGACGGCCGGTGACATGCAGGTAGCCGTCCTCGTCGAGATGGCCGAGGTCGCCGGTGGCGATCGCACCGGGGGGTGGCCCCGCCTCGCCGAGGTATCCCAGGCAGCGCACGCCGTCGACGCGGATCTCGCCGTCGACGATGGCCACGCGGGCATGCGGCAGCGGCTGGCCCACGCTGCCGGGCCGGTTGGCCCCCGGCCGGTTGAGGCTGACCACCGAGCCACATTCGGTCAGTCCATACCCTTCGAACACGGGCAGCCCGAGGGCTTCGGCGCGCGCCATCAGGCGCGGTCCGACGCGTCCTCCGCCGACCGCCATGAAGCGGATCGAGTCGGGCAGGCGCTGGCCCTGCTCGGCGGCCATCACCAGGGCCAGCAGCAGCTGCGGCAGCAGGATCACGCTTTCCGGACGATGGCGATGCAGGCACGCCAGCAGGGTCGGGACATCAAGGCCCGCGGCGCCGGTGTAGCCGATGTCGGCGAGGGGCGGCACCACGATCTCCGCGTCCGCCAGCAGGGCCGCGTACAGACCGGCCACGTTTTCCAGCAGGGTCGACAGGGGCATCAGGCACAGGTGGCGACGGGGGGCGAGCGGCCGCGCCGCATCGGCCAGCGAACCGGCCACGGTGCGCATGGCCGCGGCCCCCAGGCAGACGCCCCTGGGCCGACCGGTCGTGCCCGAGGTATAGGTGATGCAGGCGGTGCCGTCCGGCAGGGCGGTCGGTCGCGTCGCCAGCCGCCACGCGTCGAGGGTCGGCGAAAGTGCGATTTTCTCGAGCGCGTCGACGCCCTCCGGTGGCGGGCTGCCGGCGCCGGTCACGATGCATTGAGCGCCGCTTCCCACGGTGGCGTGCGCGATCTGGCCGGGGCTGAAGAAGGTCGGCAGCGGCACGTGCACCGCGCCCAGCCGGCGAAGCGCGAGGTCGAGCGACAGCCAGTCCGCGCCATTGTCCAGTCGCGAGGCGACGCGCCGCAGGTCGACGCCGTCGAGCCGGTCCGACAGGCGCGTGGCGTGGTCCAGGAGGGTCGCGCCGGACCAGGCGACGCCGGGGGCGAGCACGCGCGTCGCTGGCGTGCGCAGTCCGTCGAGGATGTCGGCGAAGGGATCGCGTCCTGCCATCACTTGGCCACCGCCATGCAGGGGAGTTCATCGCTCGGCACGACCGCCGCCATGCGACGCTCCAGGCGTTGCAGGAAGGCATGCCCCGCGACGATGTCGCCGAACAGGACCTGCGGCCGGGTGTCGTAGTAGCTTCCCCAGTCGCCTGCTCCCGCGTGGAGGCGCTCGGGACGGGCCTCGGCGATCGCCACCGTCCCCAGGCGCAGCCGGTCGAAGGCGTTGCGCAGTTCGCGGGTCGCCGCGAACAGCACCCAGGGCACCCGGTTGCGATGCAGCAGGTGGGTGATCTGCACGATGCATTCGCGCGCGTCGCCCGAGGACAGCGAAGCGAAGTTGCCGACCTCGACGATGTCGCGGCGTTCAACCGCATGGCCGAGCCGGCGCCCGATCTCGACCTCGGCGGCCGCGTCCAGGTACTGCTCGACGAAGAAGCGCTCGCCCGAACCGCAGCGCAGGCCCACCGCGGCCTGCAGGCTGTCGCCGGGCCCGCGGAACGCCAGCAGGCGTGGCAGGAACTGGCGCAGTGCGGCGCCATGGCGCCGGCGGTACACGCCGGCGATGAAGGCCTCGACGTCGGGGCGGTCGCGATGGCCGGCATCGACGACATCGATGCGGGTGAAGCGCGGCGAGGGCAGGGGCAGGTCGTATCCGGGCATGGGGCCATGCTCGGCGGCCCGGATTAAGCGACGATTAGGCGCTTGTTAGGCAGATGTAAGGCATTCATCAACACTTCGTTGGGCGCACGCGCCCGGCGTGACGCCCGTCTCGTTGCGCGAAGGGCGGGCGCAAACAGGACGGGCCCCGCGTCGCCACGGGGCCCGTCGGGACGCCGCCTGGACGATCAGGCCTCCAGGGCGTCCTCTTCTTCCTTGAACTCGCTGATCGGGATGCACGAGCACATCACGTTCTTGTCGCCGAACACATTGTCGACGCGGGCGACCGGCGGCCAGTACTTCTGCTGGCGGAGCACGGCCAGCGGGAAGGCGGCGAGCTCGCGCGGATAGGCGTGGGTCCACTCGCTGCCGGCGACCATGGTCGCGGTATGCGGGGCATGCTTGAGCGGGTTGTCCTCGCGTTCCAGGCGGCCGTCCTCGATCGCGCGGATCTCTTCGCGGATCTCGATCATCGCGTCGATGAAGCGATCGAGTTCGTGCTGCGATTCGCTCTCGGTCGGCTCCACCATCAAGGTGCCGGCGACCGGGAAGCTCAGGGTCGGGGCATGGAAGCCGAAATCGATCAGGCGCTTGGCGACGTCCTCGGCGGAGATGCCGGTGGCGTCCTTCAGGGGGCGCAGGTCGAGGATGCACTCATGGGCGACCAGGCCGTTCCGGCCGGTGTAGAGCGTCGCGTAGTGCGGCGCCAGGCGCCTGGCCACGTAGTTGGCGTTGAGCAGGGCGACCTGGGTGGCCTTGCGCAGGCCCTGGCGACCCATCAGCGTGATGTACATCCAGCTGATCGGCAGGATGCTCGCGCTGCCCCAGGTCGCGGCGCTGACCATGCCCACGTCGTTGCCGTCGGCCGCGGGCGCCTCGCCGAAACCACGTGGCAGGAAGGGCGCCAGGTGCGATTTCACCGCGCACGGGCCCACGCCCGGGCCGCCGCCGCCGTGCGGGATGCAGAAGGTCTTGTGCAGGTTCAGATGGGAAACGTCCGAGCCCCACTTGCCCGGCTTGGCCAGGCCGACCAGTGCGTTCATGTTGGCGCCGTCGGTGTACACCTGGCCGCCGTGCTGGTGGACGATGTCGCAGATCGCGACCACGTCTTCCTCGAACACCCCGTGAGTGGAGGGATAGGTGATCATCAGCGCGGCGAGGCGGTCGCTGTACTTCTCCGCCTTGGCGCGGATGTCGTCGAGGTCGACGTTGCCGTTCGCATCGCACTTGGTCACCACGACCTGCATGCCGCACATCTGCGCGGACGCGGGGTTGGTGCCGTGCGCGGACTCGGGGATCAGGCAGACGTCGCGCTGGTCGTCGCCGCGCGAGCGGTGGTAGGCGCGGATCGCCAGCAGGCCGGCGAACTCGCCCTGGGCGCCGGAATTGGGTTGCAGGCTGACGCGGTCGTAGCCGGTGCATTCGGCGAGCATCGCCTCCAGGCTGTCGACCAGTTCCCGGTAGCCCTGCATCTGCGCCGCGGGCGCGAGCGGATGGATGTTGCCGAACTCGGGCCAGGTCACCGGGATCATCTCGGCGGTGGCGTTGAGCTTCATGGTGCAGCTGCCCAGCGGGATCATGGTGCGATCCATCGCCAGGTCCTTGTCGGCCAGCGCCCGCATGTAGCGCAGCAGCTCGTGCTCGCTGTGGTGGGTGTTGAAGACCGGATGGGTCAGGAAGGCCGAGGAACGTCGCAGGGAGGCGGGGATTGCGTCGGTGGCGCGCGCGTCGAGCGCGTCGACGTCGATCGGCGCGTCGAACAGGCCGGCGAGGGCGACGATGTCCTCGCGGGTGGTCGTCTCGTCCAGGCTGATGCCGACGCTGGTGGCATCGATGTGGCGGAGGTTGATCGAGGCCGCCGCGGCCTTTTCGTGCACCGCGTGGGCGTCGATCCCGCTGACATGCAGGGTGTCGAAGAAGTCGCCGGTCACCGCCAGGCTGGCGTCGCGCAGCGCGTCGGCCAGGATGCAGGCCAGGCGATGCACGCGGCGCGCGATGCGGGTCAAGCCCTCGGGGCCGTGGTAGACCGCGTACATGCTGGCCATCACCGCCAGCAGCACCTGCGCGGTGCAGATGTTGGACGTCGCCTTCTCGCGGCGGATGTGCTGCTCGCGGGTCTGCAGGGTCAGGCGGTAGGCCTTCTTGCCCTCGGCGTCGATCGACACGCCGATCAGGCGGCCCGGCATGGAGCGCTTGTAGGCGTCGCGGCAGGCCATGAAGGCCGCGTGCGGACCGCCGTTTCCGAAGGGCACGCCGAAGCGCTGCGAATTGCCGACGACGATGTCGGCGCCCCATTCGCCGGGCGCGGCGACCAGGGTCAGGGCGAGCAGGTCGGTGGCGACGCACACCAGGCCATTGCGCTGGTGCACGGCATCGGCCAGCGACCGGTAGTCATGGACCTGGCCGAAGGTATCCGGGTACTGGAGCAGGACGCCGAAGCAGTCGACGGAGGCGGCCTCTGCCTCGTCGCCGACCTGCAGCTCGATGCCCAGCGGCTCGGCACGCGTGCGCAGCACCTCGAGCGTCTGCGGGTGCACGTTCTTCGACACGAAGAAGACCTCCGACTTCGAGCGCGTCGAGCGCTTGGCCAGGGTCATCGCCTCCGCGGCGGCGGTGGCCTCGTCGAGCAGGGACGCGTTGGCGATCTCCATGCCGGTGAGGTCGGCGCACATGGTCTGGAAGTTGATCAGCGCTTCCATCCGGCCCTGCGAGATCTCCGCCTGGTAAGGCGTGTAGGCGGTGTACCAGGCCGGGTTCTCGAGGATGTTGCGCAGGATGACGTTCGGCGTGTGCGTGCCGTGGTAGCCCTGGCCGATGAAGCTGCGGAAGACCTGGTTGCGGTCGGCGATGGCGCGGATCCGGGCCAGCGCCTCGACTTCGCTGATCGCCTCGGGCAGCGCCAGCGGCGCCGGCGACTTGATCGACCCGGGCACGATGGCATCGGTCATCGCATCGAGCGAGTCGTGGCCGACCACCTCGAGCATGTGGGCGATCTCGGCATCGTTGGGGCCGATGTGGCGCTCGAGGAACGCGTCGTGGTGTTCCAGCTCGCGCAGGGAAGGGATCTTCGTCATGTCGGGGCGTCCGGGTGATCGGTCAGGGCCATGTGCGTCGCCGCACTCGATAGGCGCCCCTCTGTCCTTTTGCCTGAGAGTTTGGAAGCGTGCCTCGACAGGCGGCTGGGGGAGGGATCGCCTCCTGGAAGCCTCGCTTCTTGCCCCTTCGGCGCCGTGCGGCCGGCCGGTTTGTCCCGGCGTGCCGTCGGTCTCTCCAGAGTTTTGGAACCGCGCGTGGTCTTGGGCCTGAGCGATTACGGGCGTTTGCGCCTTCGGCAGCGGCCGGATGTGCCTGGCCGCTTCTCCCACACGTGGACCGGGGGATTATAGCCGGTCCCACCGTGCGACAGGGAGTGTCGGCCCCGGACAGGGCGTCCGTTCAGCCTGGCGCAAGGCCGGGACACAGGCGCGCCTGCCGCCCTTACAGGCGGTCGGTGGGCTCGAGCGCGGCGGGCTCGGCCGGGCATTCCGGCGGCCGCCCCCCGAAGCCGGCCTCCCAGCGCCAGAAGGCCCACCCCAGGAACGCGAACAGTCCTGAGCCCAGTGCCAGCCACATGGCATCGCGGCTCAGGAACGGCGACACGACCCCGGCCACCAGCGAGTGCAGGACGAGTCCGGTGAACGCCTGCAGGGAGGACGCCGCGCCGCGCTGGCGTGGGTACATGTCGAGGATCGCCAGGGTCAGGATCGGGAACACCAGCGCGATGCCGAAGGCATTGAGCACCATCGGCAGGACCGCCCAGGGAATGGCGGGGGTCTCCACCAGCAGGTTGTAGGCGACGTTGGCCAGCACCGAAAGCCCGCAACAGGCGAAGCCCAGCTGCGAGAGGCGGGTGCCGCTGATGCGACCGGCGGCGCGGCCGGACAGGAACGCACCGAAGACCATGCCGCCGATCATCGGCACGAAGAACCAGCCGAACTGGTCCTCGCGGAGCCGCAGGATCTCCATGACGAAGACCGGCGCCGACGAAATGTAGAGGAACAGGGCGGCGAAGTTGAACGCGCCGGCGGCGGCCAGCCGCTGGAAGCGGGGGTTGGCGAAGATGGCCACGTAATCGCCCAGCAGCTTGCGGGGCGGCACTTTCAGCCGGGCCGACGGCGGATGGGTCTCCGGGAGCAGCGCCCAGGTGCCCACCAGCAGGGCCAGCGAGAACGCCACCAGGAACCAGAAGATCGCCGGCCAGTGGCTCCAGCCCAGGATCCAGCCGCCGATGACCGGCGCGACCGCGGGCGCGATGCCGAAGATCATCGACACCTGGCTCATCAACCGCTGGGCGTCGTCGCCATGCAACACGTCGCGGATGACGGCACGCCCCACGATCATCCCCACGCCGGCCGACAGGCCCTGGAGCACGCGGAACACAAGCAGGGTGCGCAGGTCCGGGGCGAGCGCGCAGCCGACCGAGGCGAGGGTGAACACCAGCAGGCCGCCGAGTATCACCCGGCGGCGCCCCAGTGCGTCCGAGAGCGGGCCGTGCACGACGCTCATCAGCGCATACGCCACCAGGTAGGCGCTCAGGGTCTGCTGGATGGCCACCTTGTCGACACCGAACTGCGTGCGCATGGCCGTGAAGGCGGGGAAGATGGTGTCGATCGCGAACGGACCGAACATCGCCAGCCCGCCCAGCAGCAGGGCGAGCGTGCGCAGCGGGACCGGCGGCGCGGTGTCGCGGTCCGGTGGCATCAGGACTGGCCTGCCGCGGCCGCCAGCGCCGGCACCTCGGGCGGTCCCTTGAGCTCGACCATGTTGCCCTCGGGGTCGAAGAGGTACTGGGAGGGTCCTTCGCCCTCCGCCCCGTTGCGGACGCCGAACTCGCCGATTCGCACGCCGTGCGCGGTCAGGTGGGCGACGATGGCATCGCGATCGAAGGGCTCCACGCGCAGGCACAGGTGGTCCATGTTGCGCGCTTCGGCCCCCGGCGCGGCGCCGCCGAGGCGCCCGATGGGGCCGGCGACGTCGACCAGGTCGATCAGCGAGCGTCCCGCGCGCAGCTGCAGCAGGCCGATCTCCGGCTGGCGCTTCTCCACCGCACAGCCGACCACGTCGCGATAGAACACCTCCATCGCGGTGGGGTCGGCGACCCGGAGCACGACGTGGTCGATCTGCTCGACGTGGAAGGGGGGCGGGGAAGCGGACGCCATGGCACCGGGCTCGCGTGGGGGGAGGTCCATGGTAACGACCCCGCGCGAAGGGCGGGCATGCCCGCCCCGGCGGTTCGTCGGCTCAGTCGCGTCCCTTGGCCTTGGCGAAGGCGGCCGCCAGCGCATTGTTGGGGGGTGGCGCGGCGCGGCCGGCGTTCGCACCGGCACGCGAGGCGTCGCGTCCCGCCCCGCGCCCGGCGCCCGGACGTGCGTTGTCGCGCGACCCGCGGTGGTCGTCGCGGGGCTCTCGCTGGGGTGCGGTCGCCGGGTCGAGCCGGCGCGACAGCGCGATGCGCTTGCGCGCCACGTCGACCTCGAGCACGCGGACCTTGACCACGTCGCCGGCCTTGACCACGTCGCGCGGGTCCTTGACGTAGCGGTCGGCCAGCTCCGAGATATGGACGAGTCCGTCCTGGTGCACGCCGATGTCGACGAAGGCGCCGAATGCCGCGACGTTGCTCACCACGCCCTCCAGGACCATGCCCTCGCGCAGGTCCTTGATGTCCTCGACGCCATCGGCGAACTTCGCCGCCTTGAACTCCGGGCGCGGGTCGCGGCCCGGCTTCTCGAGCTCCTTGAGGATGTCGCGCACGGTGGGCACGCCGAAGGTGGCGTCCGTGAACCGCTCGGCCTTGAGTCCGCGCAGCAGGGCGCTGTCGCCGATCAACTGCTTCACGTCGCGGCCGCACTCGGCGAGGATGCGCTCGACCACCGGATACGCCTCGGGATGGACCGAGGACGCATCGAGCGGCTGTTCGCCATCGTTGATGCGCAGGAAGCCGGCGCACTGCTCGAAGGTCTTCTCGCCCAGGCGGGCCACCTTCAGCAAGGCCTTGCGGCTGGAGAAGGGGCCGTTCTGGTCGCGATGGACCACGATGTTCTCGGCCACGGTGGGCGACAGGCCCGACACGCGCGTGAGCAGCGCCGCCGAGGCGGTGTTGACGTCGACGCCGACCGCGTTCACGCAGTCCTCGACCCTGGCATCCAGGGCGCGGGCGAGCCGGTACTGGTCGACGTCGTGCTGGTACTGGCCGACACCGATGGCCTTGGGTTCGATCTTGACCAGTTCGGCCAAGGGGTCCTGCAGGCGACGTGCGATCGACACCGCGCCGCGCAGCGATACGTCCAGCTCGGGGAATTCCCGGGAGGCGAACTCCGAGGCCGAGTACACCGAGGCGCCGGCCTCGCTGACCACGATCTTCTGCATGGGCTGCGCGGGCAGCAGCTTGAGCAGGTCGCCGGCCAGCTTGTCGGTCTCGCGCGACGCGGTGCCGTTGCCGATGGCGACCAGCTCGACATGGTGTTTCTCGCACAATGCGCGCAGCACGTGCAGCGACGGGTCCCACTGTCGCCTCGGTTCGTGCGGGTAGATGGTGGCGGTGTCGACCAGTTTGCCGGTTCGGTCGACCACCGCGACCTTGACGCCGGTGCGGAGGCCCGGATCGAGGCCGAGCACCGCCTTGGGACCGGCCGGGGCGGCCAGCAGCAGGTCCTTGAGGTTGTCGCCGAACACGTCGATGGCCTCGGCTTCGGCCTTCTCGCGGGCCTGGCCGAACAGGTCGAGCATCAGGTGCAGGTGCAGCTTGGCCTTCCAGGTGAGGCGACAGCTGTCGAGCAGCCACTTGTCCGCGGGGCGGCCCTCCGCCCGGACGCCGGCATGGTGGGCCACCCGGCCCTCGCCCTGGGCATGGCCGGCCTCGGCGTCGGTGCCCGGGTCGAGGTCGAGGAACAGGAACTCCTCGCGACGCCCGCGGAACAGCGCCAGCAGGCGATGCGACGGGATCGCCGCCAGGGGCTCGGCGTGGTCGAAGTAGTCGCGGAACTTCTCGCCCGCGGCCTCCTTGCCCTCCGCCACGCGCGAGCGGATCACGCCCACCTCGCCCAGCCACGCGCGCAGCTCGCCGACCAGGGTCGCATCCTCGGCCCAGCGTTCCATCAGGATCGCCCGCGCGCCGTCCAGCGCGGCCTTGGCGTCGGCCACGCCCTTGTCGGGATCCACGTAGGCAGCGGCGGCTTCCTCCGGCGATTGCGAGGGATCGGCGAGCAGGCCATCGGCGAGCGGTTCCAGCCCGGCCTCGCGGGCGATCTGGGCCTTGGTGCGGCGCTTGGGCTTGTAGGGCAGGTAGAGGTCCTCCAGGCGCGCCTTGCTGTCCGCGGCCTCGATGTCGGCCCGCAGTGCGTCGTCGAGCTTGCCCTGTTCCTCGATGCTCGCCAGCACAGCGCCGCGCCGCTCCTCGAGCTCGCGCAGGTAGGTCAGCCGCGTTTCCAGGTTGCGCAGCTGGATGTCGTCCAGGCCCCCGGTGACTTCCTTGCGGTAGCGGGCGATGAAGGGGACGGTGGCGCCTTCGTCGAGCAGGCCGATGGCGGCGACCGCCTGGGCGGGCTGGGCGCCGATCTCGTCGGCGATGCGGGCGGCGATCTGGGCGGCGACGCGGGTCGCGCTGGACTTGGAGCTGGAGGACATCGATCTCTGGCATTGCGGGACGCGGGGTCCGGGGCGTCGATTGTGGCAATGCGCGGCGGCCAGCGGTACCCGTTGACAAGCCGATGGGGAACGCCCCAGGTCCGCGGTCGTCCGTG
>JAUIJO010000042.1 GCA_030431185.1 Gammaproteobacteria bacterium
CGGGCACGGGGACGTCGAACTTCAGGTTGCCCGACTCCACCACCTGCTCGCTGCGGGCGCCCAGGCGGACGAAGCGCATGGCGTCCGCCACCGACTGCGCGGCGACCGTGTGCACGGTGCGCAACGCGCGCCCGACCAGCGGGGCGAGGACGCGGTAACCGCGAAGCGAGCGCTCCGACAGCCGCGCGTTGAGGATGTAGACCGGGACACCGGCGTCGCGGCACCCGAACAGGAGGTTGGGCCACAGCTCGGTTTCCATGATCAGCGCGACGCTGGGCCGGTAGTGCGCCAGGAAGCGACCCACGGCGCCTGGCAGGTCGTAGGGCAGGTAGACATGGTCGACCTCGCCGCCCCACAGCGCGTTGACGCGCTCGGAACCGGTGGGCGTGATGCTGGTGATGAGCAGCCGCAGGTCGGGCCGGGCACGACGCAGGGCATTGACCAGGGGCGCGGCGGCGTTGACCTCGCCCACCGACACCGCGTGCAGCCAGACCGTGCGGGCGCCCTGTGCCAGGCTGGCAGGCGCGTCGTGGTAGGCGGCATAGCGTTCCGGCCATCGCAGGAAATAGGCCTGCTGGCGGAAGCCGCGCCAGATCAGGTGGTAGAGCGTGATCGGCACCAACAGGTAGAGCACGGCCGAATACAGGCCGCGCAAGAGGCGCTCGATGGAATCACTCCGCATGGTGCAAGGATAGCGAAGCCACGGCCGCCTGCGTGGGACACCGGCCGATCGGGGCCGTTAGAATCGCCTGATGCCCGACGACACCCCGCTCCCCTCTCCTCCGCTGGGCCCGCGTCACTGGCCGGCCTGGATCGGCGTGGGCGCGATGGTCCTGGCCGGCCGCCTGCCGTGGCCCGTGCAGCGTGGACTGGGTCGGCTGGTCGGCACCCTCGCGTTCGCGCTGGCGGGAAGCCGGCGGCGTGCGGCGGCGACCAACATCGCCCTGTGCTTCCCCGGGATGGGCGATGCCGAGCGCGCGCAGTTGCTGCGCGATAGTTTCCACGACCTGGGCATTGGCTTCCTGGAGTTCGCGCGCGCCTGGTGGGGCACGATCGAGCCGATGCGTCGCCGCGTGCGGATCGAAGGCGTGGAGCCGGTCGAGGCCTTGCGCGCCGAGGGTCGGGGCGTGCTGCTGGTCTCGGGCCATTTCATGACGCTGGAGATCTGCGGCCGCCTGATGTGCGACCGCCTGCCCCTCGCCGGCATGTATCGCCGCTACCGCAGCCCGGTGATGGAATGGGCGGTGCGGCGGGGCCGGCAACGGTACGCCGTGGCGATGTTCGCCAACGAGGAAGTGCGTCCGGCGATCAGGCACCTCAAGCAGGGCGGCATCCTGTGGTACGCGCCCGACCAGGACATGCGCGGCAAGGACACGGTCTTCGTGCCTTTCTTCGGGGTGCCCGCCGCCACGATCACCGCGACCCACCAGTTCGCGCGCCTGGGCGGATGCGCGGTGGTGCCGTTCTTCCATCGCCGCGAAGGCGCCGACTACGTGCTCAGGCTGGGGGCACCGCTGGACGGCGTGCCATCGAAGGACGCGGTCGCCGATACCGCGAAGGTCAACGAAGCGATCGAACGGATGGTCCGCGAAGCGCCCAGCCAGTACCTGTGGATCCACCGCCGCTTCAAGCGTCGCCCCGACGGCCTGTCGCCGCCCTACACCGACTGAGGGCACGAGCCGGTCCCGCTTCCCGCCTGCACTCGGCTTACGCCTGGAGAAGGTAGAGACGGTCGCGGCGAGCGGTCTCGCACGGTTCGGCTGCAATGGGGAATCACGCCACCCTGCGTCCCGTTCGCCTGCCGGCAAAGGCGACGGGGGACGGTGCGACCCGCCCTGCCCCGGCCCATCGGCGCGGCGCGCACCTCCGGTCGTGACGGGACCTTACCCCGCCCGGGCGGCGCCGGCGCCGGCTTCGCCATCGCGCGCGAGCAGGCTGCCGGCATACAGCGCCGCCAGCAGCAAGGTCAGCCCGCCCCAGAACGTCGAGTAGAACGCCAGGTGGGTGTTGAACGGGAACACCGTGACCGCCAGGGCCAGCATCGCCGGGCGGGCATTGCGCCGCGCCCCGGCGTCGGCGAACCGCCAGGCCCGCCATGCCAGGGCCGCGCCCGCGAGCCAGAGCAGCAAGCCGAAGCCACCGGTTTCGCTGAGCACCTCCAGCACGATCTGGTGGGCATGGAAGGCCGGCCCTTCCCCCCAGGCGGCGACTTCGCCGGGATTGGGATCGCAGGCGGGGAAGGCTTCGCGGAAGCCACGCGCACCCACGCCATTGAACGGATGCGTGCGCGCCATGCAGGTCGCGGCGCCCCAGATGCGGGCACGACCGGACAAGGCGGCGTCCACGCCCGCTTCATCGCCGGTCAACGCGTGCGCGGTGCGCTGCAGCCGCTCGCCGACCTGGGCCGACGTGAAGCTCAACACCAGCAGCAGTATCCCGCCGAAGGCGAAGACCCCGAGCAGCTTCTTCCAGCCCAGCAGGCGCCAGCCCGACAGCAACAGCACCAGGCCGTAGGTGATCCAGGACGCCCGCGAACCGGCCAGCACGATCACCACGCCGATCGCGGCGGACGCCAGCAGCCAGCCCGCGGTCCCCAGGCGGCGGCCGGCGACATACAGGGCGAAGGGCGAGAGGCTCGCGAGGACCAGCCCGAGCTTCAGGTTGCAGGGGCCAAGGATGCCGCTGAGGCGATCGACCCCGGCGATCTCGTCGGCGCTGCACATGCCGTGCCCACTGATGGCGTGCTTGGCGGCATCGATCCCGGCGAACAGCGGACTGGTCCCCGACGCAGCCTGCACCAGCGCGTCGAGGGTCCATGCGAACACGATCACCGCCAGCCCGCCAAAGGTGATCCGGCGACCCCGCGCATCGGCCACGGCGGACGCGGCCAGCCACAGGAACGGCAGGTAGCGCAGGTCGGCGGCGGCCTCCTTGAGGGCGCGCGGCACGTCGACCGCGTCGAAGGACGAGACCAGCTCGGGCAGCCAATAGGCGAAGAAAAGCACGCTGGTGAGGGCCCAGGCCTGCCCGCTGAGCAGTTGGGTGCCGCCCCGGAAGCGCGATGCCACCAGTTTGACCACCGCCGCGAGCGCGCCCAGCACCAGCACCGCTTCGGCGTAGCCCGGCGCCGGCCACAGCACGACATAGGCCAGGATCCAGACCGGGGCCCAGCGCCAGCCCGGCGGGCCGGAACGCGGGTCGGAGGCGACGGCGGCGTTCGCGTCAGTCGATGAGTTCGTCATAGACGGCAAGCGTGGCGTCCTGCATGGCGCGGAGGGTATGGGCGGACATCGTAACGGCTGCGGTGCCCGGCGGGGTCAACAGGCGGCGCGCGGCGGCGTGCAGGGCGCCGGCGTCGAAGGGTGCGACCGCGCCCTCGGGTTGCAGTTCCCGCAGCAGCTCGCCGACACCGCCATGGGCCCAGCCGACCACCGGTCGGCCGCAGGACAGCGCTTCGATGACGGTGCGACCGAAGGCTTCTGGCTTGCGCGAGACCTGCAGCACCAGGTCGCTGGCGGCGTAGGCGCGGGCCACGGCGTCGGTCGGCGGGGTGATCGCCAGGGCCCCGCCGACGCCGAGGCCCGCGGCGTTCGCCTCGAGCTCGGCGACATAGGCTTCGCGGCCCGCCTCGCGGGCCCCGGGCAACCACAGGCGCGCATCGCAGCCCTCGCCGCGCAAGGCCGCCAGCAGCCCGATCGCGTCGGCATGGCCCTTCAGGCGGGTGCCGCGGCCCGGCAGCAGCAGCAACGGCCCGTCGCCGGCGAGCGCCGGGTGCAGCGCCTCCGCCCACGCACGTGCAGAGGGGTCGGGACGCGGCGCGGGCGGGAAATCGGCCGGGTCGATCCCCCGCGGCACCACGCGCAGGCGGGCCGGATCGGTGCCGGGATAGTGGTGCAGCACATAGTCGCGGACGGTGCCCGACACGCAGATCACGCGTTCGCCACGGGTCATGACCGCGCTGTAGCGCGACGGCGAGTTGAGCCCATGCACCGTGGTGACGAAACGGGGCCGCCGCGCGGGATCGATGCCGCGCAGCGCGTGCCAGCCGACCCAGGCCGGCAGGCGCGAGCGCGCATGGACGATGTCCACGCCCTCCGAGACCAGCAGGCGCCGGAGTGCGCCGGCCTTGAACAGGGTGAGCGGGGACTTGCGGCCGATGTCCATGCGGACATGCTCCGCGCCGAGGGCTTCGAGCCTCGGGACCAGGCGTCCGCCCGCGGACACCACCAGCGCACGGTGGCCGGCGCGCACGAGCGCCTGGGCGATCTCCAGCGTCGAGCGCTCGACGCCGCCCGATTCCAGCGCCGGCAGCAACTGGACCACGGTCAGGCGGCGCATGCCGGCCTCGAGGATGCGGGTTCAGGGGGCCGGATCGCGGTCCACGCCCGACCCGCGGGCATCGGCCGGCGGTCAACGCAACGCGGTTGCCGCGGGTTGGCGCTGGGTCCCGGCCGCGGCGCAGGCAAGCCGGCGGTCGCTCAGTCCTGAAGGACGAAGTGCGCGCCGCAATACGGGCACTGCACCTCGCCCTCGGCCTCGATCGGCAGGTAGACCCGCGGGTGCGAGTTCCACAGGGCCATCGTGGGCGTCGGGCAGCTCAGCGGCAGGTCCTCGCGGGTCACGCTGTAGCGCTGCTCGGCATTGGCCTGGGTGGTATGGGTGCTGGGGGCTGCGGTCATGGTGGCGGCGGGCGTTGGCAGGTGTTGCAGGGAGCCGCCAGTCTAGCAGTCCACGGGCAGGGCGGAACCGCGCCCGTCCCGCCTCAGCCCGGCAGGTCGAACAGCAAAAGGGTGGCGTCGGCGTCGGCCGACAGGTCCAGCCGCGCCGACTCCGCGCTGATGCCCAGCGCATCGCCCGCGGCCAGCGCATGGCCGGAGTCGCCCACGCGGGCGCTGGCCTGGCCACGGGCCAGGTGCAGCCAGTATCGGCGACCCGGATCAAGCGGGTGTTGCAGGGCATTGCCCGCGCCGAGGCGGGCCTCGAGCAGGCGCGCATCCTGTCGGATCGCGATGCTGCCTGCCTCGCCGTCCGCCGAGGCCAGCAGGTTCCAGCGGTCGGTGGACGCCGGCGAGGCGTCCCGCTGCGCGTAGGCGGGGGCCGCGTTGACGCGATCGGGTTGCAGCCAGATCTGCAGGAAGTGGACGGGCTCGCTGTCGGAGGCGTTGAATTCGCTGTGCTCGACGCCGTGCCCGGCCCCCATCCACTGCAACTCGCCTGGGCGGATCACGCCCCCGCCACCGCTGCTGTCCTTGTGCGCCAGCGCCCCCTCGAGCACGTAGCTGAGGATCTCCATGTTGGCGTGGCCATGGGTCGGGAAACCCGCGCCGGGAGCCACGCGATCCTCGTTGATCACGCGCAGCACGCCGAACCCCATCCATGCCGGGTCGTAGTAGTGGCCGAAGGAAAAGCTGTGGCGGCTGTCCAGCCAACCGGCCTCGACGTGGCCGCGGTCACCGGATCGACGTTGAATGATCATCTTGGGCGGGATTCGCGAATGGGAAATTGGTAATGGGAAGCGGGGAATGGGAACGCGGGAGAGGGCTCCGGCCCGGATGCCGGGCCCTCGCCGCGGCATGCTTACTCGGGCTTGGGCACCATCGCCTCGACGGTGATGCGGATCTGCACCTGGTCGCTCACGTTCGGCACGTACTTGTCGATGCCGAAGTCGCTGCGCTTGATCACCGCGGTGGCGTCGAAGCCCGCGGCCTGCCGCTTGCCCAGCGGGTGCACGCCCAGCTTGTTGATCGTGGTGTCGAGCAGCACTTCGCGGGTGACGCCATGCAGGCTCAGGTCGCCCCAGATGCGCAGCTTGCTGTCGCCTGCCGCTTCCACCCGGGTGCTCTTGAAGGTGATCTCGGGGTAGGTCGCCGCGTCGAAGAAGTCGGCGCTGCGCAGGTGGTCGTTGAAGTCCGGGACGTGCGCCTCGAGCCCGCTCATCGGGATGGTGACGGACACCGAGGACTGGCCGACGTTGTCGGCGTCGTAGGTGATCGTGCCGTCCACGTCGCCGAAGTGGGCGATCGGGTTGGAGAAGCCGAAATGGCTCCACGAAGCGATCACGTCGGTGTGGTTGGGATCGATGTCGTACGACACCGGCGCGGCGAACGCGGCGGTGCTGGCGACGGTCAGGGCAACGCCCAGCAGGACTCGCTTCAGCATGTGTTGGCTCCAGTATTCAGGGGGTCGGGACGGTCAGAGGATCCGCGCGGCTTCGTCGAAGGACAGTCGCGGCGAACGGGGAAACAGCTTGTCGGTGTCGCCATGGCCCAGGTTGATCAGGAAGTTCGACTTGATCGCGGTGCCGGCGAAGAAGGTCTCGTCCACCTTGGCATTGTCGAAACCCGACATCGGGCCGGTGTCCAGGCCGAGCGCGCGGGCGGCCAGCAGCACGTAAGCACCCTGCAGGCTGCTGTTGCGGAAGGCGGCGTCGCGGCGACCCTCGCGCGGGCCCTCGAACCAGCTCTTGGCATCGGTATGGGGGAACAGGACGGGTAGCTTCTCGTGGAAGTCCTGGTCGAATCCGACGATGACGGTCACCGGCGCGGCCAGCGTCTTGGCGCGATTGCCCTCGTCCATCGCCGGGCCGAGCTTGGCCTTGGCCTCCTTCGACTTCACGAACACCAGGCGCATCGGGCTCATGTTGGCGCTCGTCGGTCCCCACTTGGCCAGGTCGTACAGCTGGTGCAGGGTCTCGTCGCTGACCTCGCCACCCAGCTCGTTGTGGGTGCGTGCGGTGCGGAACAGCTGGTCGAGCGAAGTATCGGGCAGGGTCCGGGCCATCAGGGTCTCCATAGGATCGAAAGGAATGCGGCCGGCTGGCGCGCCGCGCGTCCCGATAGAGGATTCGCACGAGGGCGCCGCAGGTAACGGGGTGAAGTGTAGAGTCTCGATGTAGGCGCGCCGTCGACACCGCCAGAACGGATTGATCACATCCATGCAACAAAGTCCGGGAATGCCCGTTATGGACGACATCACGTGGACACTGACCGACGGGCACGCGGGCAACCGGCGACAGGCCGAAGCACTGTCCGCCGCCCTGGGCCGCGACGCCCGCGCGTGGACGCTGGACGCACGGGCGCCCTGGCGCTGGGCCTCGCCCCGGCGCCTCCCCGGAAGCCGGCATGCCTTCGGACCTGAGTTCGCCCGGGCCCTGCGCCTGGGCGAGGCCGCCCTGCCCGGCCTCGCCATCGGCTGCGGCCGCCAGGCGGCCCTGGCCACGCGCCTGCTGCATGCCCGCGGCTGCCGGACGGTGCAGATCCTCGACCCGCGGATCGCGCCACGGCATTTCGACCTCGTCATCGCCCCGAGCCATGACGGCCTGGAAGGCCGCAACGTGATCAAGCTGCTGGGCAGCCTGCATCCGGTCGACGATCTCTGGCTGGCCGCGGCCCGGCGGGAATTCGCCGCCCTGGGCGAGCTGCCGGGCCCGCGCACCGCGCTGCTGCTCGGCGGCCCGAGCGACCACGCACAACATGCCGCCGGCGACTGGGAAGCGCTGTTCGACCGCGTGGTCGACGTGGTGCGCCGGGAAGGCGGCAGCGTCCTGGCGACGGCCTCGCGGCGGACGCCGCCGGCGGTGGTCGCGCGCATGCGCGAGCGCCTGGGCGCGCTGCCGGGCATCGCCTGGGCCGACGAGCGTGATGGCCCCAACCCCTACGCGGGACTGCTCGGCTGGGCCGACCGCATCGTCTGTACCGCCGATTCGGTCAACATGTTGTCGGAGGCCTGCGCCACCGATGTCCCGGTCCATGCCGCCGGCATCGATGGCTTGCGCGGACGGCCCCGGCGATTCGCCGAGAGCCTGCTGGGGCTGGGACGCGTACAGCCGCTGAGCGAGACACTCGCGTCCTTCCCGGTCACCCCTCTTCGCGAAACGGCGCGGGTGGCGATGGAGGTGGCCGGCCGCCTTCGGGACAAGTCAGCCCTTGGATAGGGCACGGCCTTGCAACCGCCGCCACCGCGCCGCCGGCGGTTCGCCCATCAGCCCAATGCGGTTTGCGCGAGACCGGCTGTTGAAGCGCCACCGCTAGCGCCCTTCCGAACCCGCCAGGCTCGCCCTGTATTCCATGGGGGGCATGCCGGCCGCTTTCCGGAAGGCCCGGCAGAGATGGGTTGACGACGAATACCCCATTTCCTCGGCGATTTCGTGGACCCGCAAGGTTCGATCGCGCAGCAGCTCGGCGGCGTGTTCGCAACGAGTCCGGTTGACGATGTCCCGGAAGCGGATCCCCATCGAACTCAAGCCGCGCTGCAGGCTCCGCGTGCTCGTGTCGAGGGCATGCGCCGTCGCATCGATGGAAACCTGGCCTGCGAGCACCTGGGTCCGTATGCATGCCACGATCACCCCGAGCGGATGGGCCCGGGTGACGGGGGCGAGCCGGGCACGGGCGACATCGCCGACGGTCACGAGGACAGCGCGATCCTCCCGGGGTCGACGGCGCAGGAGGGCAGCCGCATCCATCACCAGAGCGATCGCGGGCATGTCGAAACGAACGGGACACTGGAACAGGTCTTCGTGGCTGCGCGCATCCTCGGGTCGCGGGATGTCCAGCTCGATCCGCAACGGGCGCCAGCCCGATGCCAGATAGTGCTGGCACAGGCTGATCATCACAGCCACGGTACCCAGCGCGTCGTGACGATATCCCACGCAACCGCGCGCGGCACTGAGGTAGGTGAAATGGGCGGTACCCCCAGCGACCGCCAGCATCATGCGATCGCCCTGGCTGTGATATCCGAGTGTCCTGCGCGCACGCTGGATCGCAGCGCCCAAGGTATTCGCGCCCAGGACATGGCGGGCCCACACGCCATAGCTCTTGAACTCCAGGCCCGGTGCCAGCAACAGGCCGAGGTTCGACTCACCCGTCTGCCGGGCGATGCTTTCCAGGAAGGCCAACATCGTCGCATGGGTGATGAAGCAGTCATGGCCCTCCAGCCGCTCGATATCGAGCCTGATCGCGCGATTGGCCTCGCGAAGCACCTTGGCTCCATACCTGTCGCGCACGAAGGCAGGCACACCGGCGAGCGCGTCGATGCAGACCAGCGTCGGGCCCCTCACCACGCGAGCGTTCATGTCCCCCGGCCTGGCGCAAAATGGTCCTTCGAACCTCGCACTCGGCGCGCTAGGATGGCGTGAACATCCAATATCGAGGGGATCCCGGTACCGGATGGCCATGCAGAAGACGGGCTTGCACGCTGCCCTGGACTGGACGCAAGGGGAACGATCCAAGCCTGCGCACAAGGGGTGTGGCCGCCTCCGCCCGCTGCAGCACATGAGATCGGGATCCGCCCCGCACGTGATGACGACCGCCGGCGAATGACCGCAGGCGACTGGATGCAACCGCCGCCAACGGCTCCGGTGACGGCGTCCTTCCAGTAACGCCCGGACCCCGAGCATGCTGCCGATGACGCACGGCCTCCAATGGCCTGTCGGCTCCGCGCTCGGCCCCAGGCAAACGATCCCAGCGCATCCGCGTGCGATGGGGAGACACGGTCAGGCATGACGCTTCCTGCAGAAGCACCCTTGGACGGAGGAACCAGATGATGCGCGAATCAACCAGAACCCCGCTTGCGACAGTCCTCACGCTCGTACTTCTCGGCGGCTTCGCGCACGCGCAGACACCGCCGAAGTTGAAGATGACGACGCCGATACCGGCAGCGATAGAAACACCCGACGCCGTGGAGACACGACTGGGCACGCTGCGATTCTCCGATGGTTTCCCGGACAAGGCGACCACCGCCCCGCTCTACGACAACCTTGATTTCATGCGCGGCGTCGATGCCTTCCTCAATGCCATGCCGGGGGCATCGGTCGAGGCCCTGCGGGTCGGACTGGCCAGCCAGGGGGTGGACGACAACCAGACCGTCATGATCTTCGAAGACCTGATGGACTCGCACTCCCTGTTCCTGACCCCCAATAGCGAAAGCGTCTACAACCTGATGTGGCTCGACACCAAGGCAGGGCCACTGGTCATCGAGTCGCCACCGAACATCCTGGGCATCGTCGACAACCACTGGTTCCAGTACGTCGGGGACATCGGCAACGCCGGGCCAGACCGGGGCAAGGGCGGCAAGTACCTGCTGTTGCCCCCCGGCTACGAAGGCGAGGTGCCGGACGGCTATTTCGTCCTCCGCAGCTCGACCTACGGCAACCTCTATTTCTGGCGGGGCTTCCTCGAGAACGGCACCACCGCGACAGCCGTCGAGAACACGCGGAAGTTCGCCCGGGTGTACCCGCTGTCAGCGGCCGACGACCCGCCACCCATGAAGTTCATCGATGGTTCCGGGCGGCAGTTCAACACCATCCATGCCAACAACTACCACTTCTACGAAGAAGTCGACGACATCGTCCAGTACGAGCCGGCCGAAGCCTACCACCCGGAAGTCCTGGGGCAACTGGCGGCGATCGGCATCGTCAAGGGCAAGCCTTTCTCGCCCGACGCACGCATGAAGGCCATCCTCACCGACGCCGCCGCCGTGGGGAATGCGACCTCGCGTGCGATCACGTTCGACACCCGCATGGAGGGGGCGTACTACTACCCCGACAGCGCCTGGTTCACGGGCTTCGTGGGCGGCAACCACGAGTTCCTGCTGCAGCCGGGCGTACGCAACCTCGACGCCCGGGTGTTGTTCCATTACTACGCGACCGGCATCACGCCGGCGATGGCGACGAAACGCGTCGGGATCGGCTCGCAGTATGCCGTCGCGACGGTCGACGGCAAGAAGCTGCCGCTCGATGGAAGCAGGACCTACAAGGTCCACCTGCCGCCAGGCATCCCGGCCAGGGACTTCTGGTCGTTCGTGGTGTACGACAACCAGACCCGGTCCATGCTGCAAACCGACCAGCAGTTCCCGAGCATCGGTAGCCAGAAGAAGTCGCTTGTCGTCAACGCGGATTCCTCCGTCGACATCTGGTTTGGTCCGACGGCCCCCGAAGGGCACGAGAGCAACTGGGTGCAGACCGTGCCCGGCAAGGGCTGGAACGTCGTGCTGCGGCTGTATGGGCCCCTGGAATCGTGGTTCGACAAGACCTGGCAGCCCGGTGAGCTCGAACGGATCGATTGAGTCCGCGCGACGGCATGGGCGGGACCAGGCCGCCCCATGCCGCGGGGCGGCGGCCCAGGTGGTTCGACGGGACCGTGCGACGCGCTTGTTCGCCGGGATCCCCTCGCCGATGGACTCAGGACGGGATGGAATCGAAATCGAGTCCCTGCATCCGGGCAATGCGTCGGATGGCGGCACGTGCCGACTCGATCGAATCGTCCAGCGGCGCGCGGCGCTGGCGCCGGTCCAGCGTGCAGGCCAGGCCGACGGCGAGCAGGTGCGCGTGGGCGGCATGCAGCGCGCGCGCGGTGTCTTGATCGAACACGCCTGATTCGCACGCGGCATCGATCACGCCGGGAGTATGCCGCGGCCTCAACAGCGCGGGCGCCACCGCAGCATCGCGCAACACCACGAACTGCAGCAGGAACTCCAGGTCGACGAGGCCGCCCTCCCCCTGCTTGAGGTCGAACCAGGCCGCGTCGCTGCGGTCGAGCTCGCGCCGCATCTTGTGGCGCATGCCGGTGACGTCCGCGGAAAGCGCCGGCGCCTCGCGTGGACGGGCCAGCGTCCGGGCGCGCACGTCCTCGAAGGCCTCGCACAGGCTTGCGTCGCCGGCGACCGCGCGGGCCCGTACCAGGGCCTGGTGTTCCCAGGTCCAGGCGCGGTCGCGCTGGTACTCCGAGTAACTCGCAAGACTGGACACGAGCAGCCCCTGCGCACCGTCTGGACGCAGGCGCACGTCGACTTCGAACAGGCGGCCGGCCGCGGTCACCGCATCCAGCAGCGCGACGATCTTCTGCGCCAGCCGCCCGAACCAGCGCGAGGCCTCCAGCGGACGCGTGCCGTCGGAGGGCGCCAGCGGGTCCGCGTCGTAGAGGAACACGAGGTCGAGGTCGGAGCCGAATCCCAGTTCCTCGCCGCCCAGGCTGCCGTAGCCGATCACCGCGAAACGGGCACCGGGCACCTGGCCATGGGCCCGGGTGACCTCGTCCGTCGCCAGGTCCACCACGCGCGCGACCACGGCATCGGCCAGCCAGGCCAGCTGCCGCGCAGTGGCCTCGGCGTCCTGTCGCCCGTCGCGGAACGCCATGGCGATGCGAAAACTCAGGGACTGGCGCACTTCATTGAGCGCCTGCAGCACCGATTCGGCATCGCTCCCCCCGGCCACCTGGGCGCAGGCGTCGAACAGCGCTTCGCGCCCCGGCAGCGGACCCGAGACGCGCGCGTCCAGCAATTCGTCCAGCAGCAATGGATGCAAGGCCAGGCGCTCGGCGAGCAGGGCGCTTTGCGACACCACCTCGACCAGCCGCGAGAGGGCGGCCGGTTGCTCGTCGAGCAGGGCCAGGTACGCGCTGCGACGCAGGATGTTGTGGAGCATCGTCAACAGGCGCCGCAGGGCCAGCATCGGGTACTGCGCCTGCGCCGCGCCGTGCAGGAGCACGGGCATGACGCGATCCAGGCGCGCGCGCGCCTTGTCCGACAGGCCCGCCACCGCCGGGCTGCGCGACAGGTCGCGCAACATGCCATCCGCGCTGCCCGGTTCGCCGAAGCCCGCGTCGCCCAGCACCTCTGCGTGGCCCGCGTCCGGGAGTGCACGCCAGTAGGTCGCCAGCGCATCCGGCGCGGCCTGGCGCCGGCGCGGGGCCAGCAGCGCGTCGAACTCGGTGCTCACCGTGGCGCGGTGCAGGTCGAGTTCGTCCAGCAGCGCGCTCCAGTCGGGGTAGCCGAGGCCGATGGCCAGGCGGGCCCGCTCCGGGTCGTCGGTGGGCAAGGCATGGACCTGCGCGTCGTGGCGCATCTGCAGGCGGTTTTCCAGGTGCCTGAGGTAGCGGTACGCGGCGGCCAGCATGTCCGCCGCCTCCGGCGCGACCTGGTTCGCCTCCACCAACGCCTGCAGGCTGGACAGCAGGCTGCGCCCGCGCAGTTCGGGCTCGCGGCCGCCCCGGATCAACTGCAGCGCCTGCACCAGGAACTCGATCTCGCGGATGCCGCCGGGACCGCGCTTGATGTCGTCGGCCAGCTCCTTGCGGGCGACTTCGGCGGCGATCGCCGCCTTCATCGTGCGAAGTCCGTCGAGCGCGCCGTAGTCCAGGTAGCGGCGGTAGATGAAGGGCCGCAGGTCGACCAGGAAGCGTTCGCCGGCCTCGATGTCGCCCGCGACGGGACGCGCCTTCTGCCACGCATAGCGCTCCCAGTCGCGGCCCTCGTGCTGGAAGTAGAGCTCCATCGCCGCGAACGACCAGGCCACCCGCCCCGCCGTGCCGTACGGCCGGAGCCGGAGATCGACGCGATGGCAGAAGCCGTCGGCGGTGGTGTCGTCGAGCAGGCGCGCGAGCTGCTGCCCGAGCCGGGTGAAATACGCTTCGGCGGCCAGGGGACGCTCGCCGTCGCTGGCATCGGCCGCGCCCAGCCCCTCGAAGTCGTAGCCGTAGACCAGGTCGACGTCGGAGCTGAAGTTCAGTTCGCCGCCACCCAGTTTCCCCAGTCCGAACACCACCAGCCGCCGGACCCGGCCGTCGCGGTCGCGGAACACGCCGTGGCGCGTGGCAAAAGCCTGCTCCAACGCATCCAGCCCGAGCGTCAGGCAGGTTTCCGCGAGGCGCGTGCTGCCGGCGAGCGTCGCCTCGACGCCATCGATGCCGATGACGTCGCGCCACGCCAGGCGCGTCGATTCGGCGGCGCGATAGCGCCGCAGCAGCGCCGGCCAACTGGCCGCGTCGTCGGGCGCCAGGGCCGGCGGGGCTTCCGCCGCGAAATCATGGTCGGCCAGCAAGCGCTCCAACAGCGCGGGTTGGCGGCACAGGGTATCGATGGCGAAGTCGCTGGCGATAGCCAGGCGCGCCAGGTGCTCGACGTTCCGCGGCGCGTCGAGCAGGCCGGCGAGCGCGGGGGCACTCGCGCGCAGGCGCCGCAGGGCGCGTTCGATGTCGGAGGCGGGCGGCAGGGGATCGGACATGGACCGATGATGGCATGCCGAAGCGACCGGACAGGAATGGCCGCCCGGAGGCGGCCATGGGTCGAAGACCTGCGCTGGACTCAGTACTGCACGGCCTGGGCGGCATTGACCCGGCCGAAGCCGGTGGCATCGTCGCGGCCGGGCTTGCCGACGTCGTCGGCCGAGCGCTTGAGGATCGACTCGACCTGCGAGGCCTTGATGCCCGGATGCTTGCCGTATACAAGCGCCGCGACGCCGGTCACATGCGGTGCCGCCATGCTGGTGCCGGCATTCCAGCCGTAGAAGCTCGACCCGCCGGCCACCTGGACGGTGCTGAAGACCGCGTCGAAGATCCAGCAGACCTGCGTCACCGGACCGACGGTGCACGACTCGTTGCCCGGATAGCGGGTGTCGCCACCGGGGGCGCCGAAGTGGATGGTCGACTGGCCGAAGTTGCTGTAGCTGGCGAGCGGGTCGAGGTCGACGGTGGGATCGATCGCCCAGCCCTCCGGTGCCAGCGCCGATACCGTCAGCACGCCGGGCAGCTGGCCGGGGAAGCTCATCGTCGAGCCGTCGTGGTCGAGGTCGCGACCGTCGTTGCCCGCCGACGCCACCACCAGCACTTCGTGCTTGCCTGCGTACTGGACGGCGCGCTTGGTGGCATTGATCAGCTCGGACAGTTCGTTCGCGCCCGGCCCGCTGCGCGGCAGGCCGCCGCGGACACCCAGGCTCATGTTGATGACGTTGGCGCCGTGGTCCACGGCCCACACCATGCCCTGGATGATGCCGCCGAAATCACCGCTGCCGGTCGCTGCACTGAGCACCTTCACCGCCAGCAGCTTGGCTTCCGGGGCAACGCCGATCGTGCCGATCGCATTGTCGGCGGCGAGGATCGTGCCGGCCACGTGGGTGCCGTGCGAACTGCCGGAGGTGTTGCAGAAGGTCTCGCCCGGGACGAAGGACGCGCCGCCTATCAGGTTCGGGGCGATGTCCAGATGGGTGCAGTACGCGCCGCTGTCGAGCACGGCGACGGTGGCGCCGGCGCCGCGGTAGCCTGCGTTCCACGCCCCGGCGGCGTCCACCGCGGCATTGCCCCACTGCAGGTCATAGAAGAGGTCGTCATCCCCCGAACCCGGCGGATTGGCGAAGTCCTCGGCTGCGATCGGCGCGGTGTCCGGATCGGCAACGTCCCATTGCAGGGTGACGTCACGGGTCACCGACTGCAGGCCCGGGATTGCGCCGGCGGCGGCATCGAAGCCATCACCGGCCTCGACGATCGCCACGCCGATCTGCGGCAGGTGGGCGGTGATCGTGCCGCCGGCCGCGCGAATGCGCTCCTGCTGGGTCGAGCTCAGTCCATTGCCGTGCGTCATCACCACGTAGCTGGCGGCCTGGGCGGACGCCATCGCACCGAGGCCAATGAGAGCCACGCCAACGCTGGTGGCGAGAAGGTTCTTGTTCTTCATGGAGATACTCCGAAGCATCAATGGGGACGTGCATGCGCACGCGCGATCAGGGCCGCCCCCCTGCCAACCCCCTCTGTGTCCACGTGTTCCCGGCGCCGGGCCGGCCACCTCCCTGTCGCCCGCCCGGACCGCGGCGCGCGCGGACCGCCCGCAACCCGCGACGTTGCATGGCGTACAGCCGTTCGCTCCGTCGCGGAGGTCGCCGCAACGGCTTCGGCACCCGCGGCCAATGCGCCCCGTCACCATCGCCGCGTCTCGGCGGCCTCGTCCAGGCGCGGGCATGCCGGAAGGCGGGCAATAAAAAAGCCCGCCCCGGTCTGAACCGGTTGCGGGCTTGCTCCCTCCCCCACGTCGGGATGCAGGTCGATCGTGAAGGAAGCGTTAGGCGCTTGCACGCTGCAGTGCAAAAAAGAACCGGTCGGTACATGAATGACGCGTGAGGCCCGGCGTCCGCAGGCGCCCAGCGGGACAGCGCAACGACTCAAGAAGCACGACTCCGCAACGAAAAACCCCGCCTCGCGGCGGGGTTCTCCTTGCAGCATGTCGTTGTATGGCAGCGCGGCTTAGAAGCCCATGCCGCCCATGCCGCCCATGCCGCCCATGTCGCCGCCGCCCATGGCCGGCTCTTCCTTCTTCGGAAGCTCCGCCACCATGGCTTCGGTGGTGATCATGAGGCCGGCGATCGACGCGGCGTTCTGCAGCGCGGTGCGGGTCACCTTGGTC
>JAUIJO010000043.1 GCA_030431185.1 Gammaproteobacteria bacterium
CGGTCGCGTCCAGGTAACTGCCGCGCGAATAGGCGGCCACCTCGTCCTGCTGCAGGGCCAGGGTTTCCGCGGCCCGGCGGCTCGCGTCTGCGGGGTCGACGCTGTCCCCGAACAGGCCCAGCAACAAGGCCATCAGCATCATCAGGGCGACGATCGACAGGTACAGGGCCGCGCCCCAGGCCCAGAGCCCCGCGATGGGCGCGTGGCGGAACAGTGCCAGCAGCAGGAAGGCGGTGAGCGCGTAGGCGACCAGGATGTCCCCCGACCAGACCAGGCAGGCATGCAGCGCGCCGATCAGCAGCAGGCCGAAGGTCCGGCGCAGGTAGAGCCCGGTGAACGGCAGGCCGGCGGCCTGGGCGCGCTCCAGCATGATGGCGAAGCCCATGCCGAACAGCAGCGAGAACAGGGTCCAGAACTTGCTGCTGGCGAACAGGTAAATGGCCGCGTCCAGCCACAGCGCCGGCCCGTGCAGCGCCAGGTCGATGCCCTCCGCGCGACCGACCAGCGGCGTCGTGAACGAGGCCACGTTCATCAGGAAGATGCCCAGCAGGGCGAGTCCACGCAGCACGTCCATCGACGCGATGCGCGACCCGGTCCCGATCGGCGCCATCCTTGCCTGCTGCATGCTTGCCCCGTCTCCCGCCATGGAAGTGGAGTGTACGGGTCCCCGCACGAAAACGGCCCGCTCGATGGCGGGCCGTCGGGTCTCGTGCCAGCGCCCTGCGTCAGTGCTCGACGCCGCCCTCGCCATGCACGTGGCCGTGCTCGATCTCTTCGGGCTTGGCTTCGCGCACGTCCACGACCTCGATCGCGAAGCGCAGGTCCTTGCCGGCCATCGGGTGGTTGAGGTCGACGTCGACGACGCTCATGCCGATCTTGATGATCGTCACCGCGCGCGGTCCGAAATTGGTCTGCAGCACGGTCTGGTCGCCGACGGCGATCTTCTGCCCCTTGAAGTACTTCTTCGGGACGCGCTGGGTCAGGCCTTCCTTGAGTTCGCCGTAGGCGTCGGCCGAGGCCACGTCGACCTCGAACTTGTCGCCGGCCTCGTGGCCTTCCATCGCCTTCTCCAGGCCCGGAATGACGTTGTTGTGGCCGACCAGGATCGCCAGCGGATCGCGCCCCTCGGAGCTCTCCAGGACGTCCTGGCCCTGCTCGGAGACGGTGTAGTGGAAACGGACGACGCGGTCTTTCTCGATCTTCATGGGCTGACTCGGCATGGGGCGGTCCGCCGGCATGGCGGTCGGACGGCACAATGGACTGGCGCGGCCATCCGGATGCGGTGCACCGGCGGGCCGATGAGGGTGGAACTTGTCCCGGCGGCGCGTACCGGCCAAGCTAGTGCCGTGAACAAGACCGTGCATTATCCCGGCAAGCCCGGGTTCGCGCCAGCCGGGTGGCCCTGCCTCGTGGGCCTGGTCGTGCTTGCCGCGCTGTCGGGCTGCGGCGGGGGCGACAAGGTGCGCCCCGCGCCGCCGACCGGGGCCGACTGGCCGGTGGTGGCCCCCGAGGACCCCGCCGCGGCCAACGCGGTGCTGATGCGCGCGCTCAGCCTGGTCGGCACGCCGTACCGATATGGCGGCAGCTCGCCGGAGGGCGGCTTCGACTGCAGCGGACTGGTCAACTACGTCTACGACGACATGCTGGCGCTCAAGCTCCCGCGCACTTCAAGCCAGTTGGCCGAATACCAGGGCCCGAGGATCAGCCCGCGCAAGCTGGCGACGGCCGACCTGGTGTTCTTCGGCAGCCGCGGCCGCGTGAGCCATGTCGGCATCTATGTCGGCGAGGGCCGCTTCGTGCATGCGCCCAGCAGCGGCGGCACGGTCAGACTGGACCGCCTGGACGGCCCGTACTGGCGGGACCATTACACCGGTGCGCGGCGCGTCCTGAAGTAGGCACCTGTCGGGGCGGGGGCGACGCGCCGTCCATGCTTTCCTGAACGGAAAACGCCCGCGCAAGGCAACGGGCCCCTGGCAC
The DNA here is from genome assembly GCA_030431185.1 of Gammaproteobacteria bacterium. GTDB lineage: Bacteria > Pseudomonadota > Gammaproteobacteria > Xanthomonadales > Xanthomonadaceae > Marilutibacter. The sequence continues at coordinate 1,978 of JAUIJO010000043.1, forward strand.
ATGTGACAGGATCTGGGCGCCGGATTTTTGAAGCGCGTCACACTTTTTCTGCATTCGTTACGCCGTTTTTAACTTCATGACGACGGTGTGCAGGCATCATCGTGCCACTGCAATCTTGTGATAACCGCGTGAAACCTGACGAATTTCGACTTGGCCGCCGTGCCGGCCACCTCGCAACCCGCCTCACGCGGTCTTCCTGCCACTTCAGTCTCGCTGCCTGCCTGGCCCTCGCCGCCTTCGCGCTCCCGGCCTCCGCGCAACAGCTGCCGAGCCCGTCCCTCTCCGGCGACTCCGCCGACATGCCCTCCGCGGTGACCCGCCCGATGCTCCCGGAAGCGATGGGCATGTCGGACCGTGCGCTGCTGCTGGCCACCGACCTGAACCGCCTCATGGTGCAGACGGGCGGTGAAGGCGAGATCGACGACAAGGACGGGCGCGTCGGCGCAGTCCTGCAGAAGGCCCTCGCCCTGCTCGGCACCCCCTACCGCTGGGGCGGCACCAGCCCCGAGAAGGGCTTCGACTGCAGCGGCCTGGTCGGCTACGTGTTCCAGAACGCACTGGGCATCGAGCTGCCGCGCATCTCGCGCGAGATGGCGCGCAACGGCGAAGCCGTGAAGGACACGGCTTCGATGAATGCCGGCGACCTGGTGTTCTTCGGTCGCCGCGGCCGCGTGGACCACGTGGGCATCTACCTGGGCGAAGGCCGCTTCGTGCATGCGCCGCGCACCGGCCGCACGGTCAGCGTGTCGCGGATGGACAGTGGCTACTGGGCCAACAAGTTCATGGAGGCGCGCCGGGTCGAGGGCATCTGAGCCCCGCGTCGCGTTGCCGCAAGGGCCGCCCAAGGGGCGGCCTTTTTCGTTGGGCGGTTCAATCGATGCCATCCCCGGGAAACGGTGCCCGGCTTTCGCCGGGACGAGGGGAATGGCCCCGGGGGGGCGACCGTCCCGCACCGCAGCGCATCGCCGCGCCGCCGTCACGCCTCGTGCGCGACGCCGCGATAGCGCTCGACGGTCTGCTCGATGCCCTTGCTGAGCTCCATCACCTTCATCGCATACTCGGCCAGGCGCTTGTCGTCGTCGCTGGCGGGCACCCAGGACGGCACCGGCGTGGGCTGGCCCTCGACACCGTCCAGGGCCACGAACACGATCACGCAATGGGTGCACAGCCGCGGTCGCAATCCGGACTCCGCCTGGTTGACGCCCGGGTCGCGCGCCATGACGTCCACCGCGAAGTGCATGCTGGTGGTGCCGGTGTGGACGAGCTTGGTGCGCACCGTGACCAGGTCGCTGATCCGGATGGGCGAGACGAAGCGGATCCCGCCCACCGCGACGGTGACGCTGTAGCGCCCGCTCCAGCCGACCGCGGCGGCGTAACCGGCCTGGTCGATCCATTTCATGACCACCCCGCCGTGCACCTTGCCGCCGTAGTTGACGTCGGTCGGTTCGGCCAGGAAGCGCAAGGTGAGTTCGCGTTGTTCGCCTGCCATCAATCCTTCCTCCGGACACCCGTTGCCCATCCTGCCACGGACGCGCCGACCGCATGCACGGCCTCGCGCAGGCGGGCGTCGTCGAGCACCCCGCGTTCGGGGAGGCGTTCGGCCGCCGATCCCACCGCGACCTGCCGCGGCACCACCAGCAGGCCCAGCTTGGCGAGCGCATCGCGCAGGACCAGGAGCGAGCGCAGGCCGCCCAGTGGGCCCGGCGACGCCGATACGATGCCCGCCACCTTGCCCGCGAACAGCGTCGTGCCGGACCGCCCGTCCTCCATCGGCCGGGAGATCCAGTCCAGGGTGTTCTTGACCAGCGCCGGGATCGAACCGTTGTATTCCGGCGTACTGACCAGCAGGCCTTCGTGGGCAGCCATCAGCGCCTGCAGGCGGCGCACGTTCTCCGGCATGCCCGCCGCCTCGATATCCCCGTCGTATACGGGCAAGGGATAGTCGCGCAGCTCGACCAGGGTCACCGTCGCGCCGGCGGACTCCGCCCCGTCGGCCAGCACGGGGATCAGGCGACGGTTGTAGGAAGCCTCGCGAAGGCTGCCCGCGAAGGCGAGCAGTCGTGGCGGCGTGTCGGACATCGGCGGGCTCCCCTCGTGGACGAGGTGCGAGCATGCGCGTCCGTCCGTGCAGCCGGCGTATGGACGCGTCGCTGATGGGACGGAGGCTGGATGCAGCGGGGCGAATCATCGACACTGTGCCCCCTCCCGCAAGACGACCTTGACCGCGATGCGCCGAATGCCCGCCTCCTCCCCTTCGACGTCCCGACCCCGACTCGCGGGCGTCCTGGCCCCGCTGCTGGCCCTGCCGTCGATGCTGGCCCCGGCGCACACGGTGTCGGCCGCCGACGCACCGCTCCCGCAGTTGCAGGCCTACGAGGTGCGCGAGGCCTGGCGCCAGCCGATCGCGCCGTTCCAGGTCGCCGCGCATACGTGGTACATCGGCACGCAGGGGCTGAGCGCCCTGCTGGTCAAGACCGGTGACGGCGCGGTGCTGTTCGACGGCGGGATGCCGCAGGCGGCCGACATGCTGCTCGCGCACATGGCATCCCTCGGCGTGGCCCCGGGCGACCTCAAGTACATCCTGCACAGCCATGCCCACGGCGACCACGCCGGCCCGATCGCCGCGCTCCAGCGCGCCACCGGCGCGACCGTGGTCAGCAATGCCGAATCGGCGGTGCTGCTCGCGCGCGGCGGCAGCGACGACATCCACTTCGGCGACGCGATCCTGTTCCCGCCGGTGCACGTGGACCGGCTGGTCATGGACGGCGAGGCGATCGAACTGGGCGGCATGCGTTTCACCGTGCACTTCACGCCCGCGCATACGCCCGGATCGATGAGCTGGACCTGGAACGATCAGCGCGAAGGCCGCGACACCGCGATCGCCTATGTCGACAGCATCAGCGCCCCCGGCTACCGCCTGCTCGGCAACCCGCGCTATCCCCATATCGTCGATGACTACCGCCGTGGCTTCGCCGCGATCCGCGCGCTGCCCTGCGACCTGCTCATCACCCCGCATCCCGATGCCAGCGGCTGGGCCCCGGCCGACGCCGGAGCGCGCCTGCCCCGGCCGATGACCTGCCGCGCCTATGCCGACGCGGGCGAGCGCGCACTCGACGAGCGGCTCGCCCAACAGCGGGCCGCGGAGGCGGGCGACTGATGCCCTACACGCCGATCGTCGCCACCCTCGGTTACGTCCTCTCGCCCGACCGCGGGCAGGTGCTGATGGTCCACCGCAACGCGCGGCCCGAGGACCACCAGCTGGGCAAGTACAACGGACTCGGCGGCAAGCTCGAGGCCGACGAGGACGTGGTCGCGGGCATGCGCCGCGAGATCCACGAAGAAGCCGGGATCGACTGCACCGAGCTGCGCCTGCGGGGCACGATCAGCTGGCCCGGCTTCGGCAAGCATGGCGAGGACTGGCTCGGCTTCGTGTTCCTGGTGACGGCGTTCACCGGCACCCCTTTCGAGCGCAACGCCGAGGGCACGCTCGACTGGGTGGCGATCGACCGGCTCGACACGCTGCCGATGTGGGAAGGCGACCGCAATTTCCTGCCGATGGTGTTCGACGCCGACCCGCGTGCCTTCCACGGGGTGATGCCGTATCGCGATGGCCGGATGCAGTCCTGGCGCTATTCGCGCATCTGAACCGGCGGGCCCGCGCGGGGCCACCAAGCGCCGCCGGACTCAACGCAGCTGGCTGTCCTTGCTGCCGCGGCGGTTGAACCCGTTCGCGGCCTGCTGGCCGTCCTCGGCTTCCTGGCAGGCGATGCACAAGCGCACGCCGGGCACGGCCTTGCGCCGCGCCTCCGGAATCGGTGCGTCGCAGTCTTCGCAATGGGTCAACCCGGGACCGCGCGCCATCTGGCTGCGTGCCCGCTTGATCGCGTCCTCGACGGTCGCGTCTATCTGGTCCTGCACCGAAGTGTCGCTGGTCCAACCGCCGGCCATGACACCCTCCTGTGGAAAATCCGTGGTTCGGACCACCAGATATGCGCCTTTCACGCGCCGGCTTCAAGTCGAACCTGAACGCACTCAGGGGCCGATGCGCACCGTCCCGCGTCCGTCGCGCTGCTCGAAATCGAAGCGGTAGGCCAGGCTGACCTCTTCCGGGACGATCTCGCCGCCGTTGCAGCCTTCGCCCGCCGCTTCCTTCTGCGCCGCGTCCACGTAGATGCAGCGAAAGGCCGGGTCGAAGCGCCATGTGGCCACGGCCTCGCGCGACGCTGCGAGGAACGCGACCGGGATGCGGTCGGACGGCGGGCAACCGTCGGCGGCCGGCAGCGGCTCGGCATCGAACACGCGGCCGTCGGCACCGATCGACAAGCGCAGGCAGACCCGCTGCGGGGGCAGGCGCTGTGCGAGCAACGTCTCGGGATAGACCGGCGGCAGGTTGCCGGCCTCCTCGAGCGGCATCAGGAAATTCTCGTTCTCGGCGATGACCCATTCGCCGGCCGGCATGGCCCGGGTGATGTCCCGCGCACCGACCCGCCCCGATATCGAGGGATCCGGGCGCGGCGCCGACGCGCAGGCCGACAGGATGGCCACCGCCAGCATCCACATGCCCCGAAATGCCTTCCCGCTCCTGCGTGTCCTCATGTCCCTGGCGCCCTCCCGCGTCCCGTGCGCCCAGACTCTACATAAAAACGGGCCGCGCCGGTCGAACCGCCATGCGATGCCAGATACCCGACACATCGGCACGGCATAATCGGCGGTTCTGCCTCACCATCCGCCACCGCATGTACCGACGCCGACCCTACGCTCCCCTCCTCACCCTGTCCTCGCTGGCGACCGGGCTCCTGCTCGGCGGCTGCGCCAGCGCGCCACCCGCCGTCGGAGCCAGCCCCGCTGCAGGCTTCCACGTCGACGTCCCCGCGATCCAGCGACCGGACGGCGAGACCGCGGCCTGGTGGTTCCGCGATGGCGCGGCGCAGGCCGCGGAACGCGGCGCCATGGCCGGCACCGCGCGCAACGTGATCCTCTTCGTCGGCGACGGCATGAGCCTCAACACCGTGGCCGCGGCCCGCATCCTCGACGGCCAGCGCAAGGGCGGCCCGGGCGAGGAGAATCGCCTGAGCTGGGAGCGCTTTCCGTCGACGGCCCTGAGCCGGACCTACAACACCGACAGCCAGACGCCGGATTCGGCGGGCACCATGAGCGCGATGGCGACCGGCGTGAAGACCCGCGCGGGCGTGCTCAGCATCGGCCAGGCGGCGCGGCGACGCGATTGCGGCGGGGCCCTCGCCGCTCCCCTGCTGAGCCTGTGGGAGCTGGCCGCGAGCAGCGGGATGGCCACCGGCGTGGTGACCACCGCCCGGGTGACCCACGCCACCCCGGCCGCGACGTTCAGCCATTCCGCCGACCGCGACTGGGAATACGACGGCGCCATCCCGGCCGGCGCCGCGGCGGCCGGCTGCATCGACATCGCCAGGCAACTCGTGGAGACGCCGTTCGCGGACGGCCCGGACGTGCTAATGGGCGGTGGCCGCGCGATGTTCATGCGCGCCGACCAGTCCGACCCCGAGTACCCCGGCCTGCACGGCAAGCGTCGCGACGGCCGCGACCTGGTCGCGGCCTGGCAGGCCCGTCACCCCGATGGCACCTACGCCTGGAACAGTGCCCAGTTGGCCGCCGCGCCCGCCAGCGGGCCCCTGCTCGGCCTGTTCGAACCCAGCCACATGCAGTTCGAACACGACCGGGCCCGGGATGCCGGTGGCGAGCCGAGCCTGGCCGAGATGACGCGCACCGCCATCTCGCGCCTGAGCGGCTCACCCGAGGGCTACGTCCTGCTCATCGAAGGCGGACGGATCGACCATGCCAACCATTTCGGCAATGCCCATCGCGCGCTGACCGACACCATCGCGCTCAGCGAAGCGGTCCAGGCGGCGACCGACATGACCTCGGCCGACGACACCCTGGTCCTGGTCACCGCCGACCATTCGCACACGCTGACCTTCGTCGGCTATCCGGGGCGCGGCAACCCCATCCTCGGCAAGGTCCGCGGCACCTCGGACGAAGACGAGCCCGATGGCCACCTGGCCACCGACCGGACCGGCCTGCCCTACACCACCCTGAGCTATGCCAACGGGCCGGGCTACGCGGGCGCAAGCGAACTGCAGCCGGAAGGCCCCAAGCATTTCCCGCACTCGCCCAGGCACTTCGAACAGGCGACCGGCGGCCGCCCCGACCTGACCGACGTCGACACCCAAGACCCCGACTACCTGCAGGAAGCCCTGGTGCCGACCCAGGACGAAACCCACGGTGGCGACGACGTGGGCCTATGGGCACGTGGTCCCGGCAGCGCCGCGGTGCGCGGCTCGGTCGAGCAGAACGCGATCTACCACTTCATGCTGCAGGCGACGCCACGGCTGCGACAGGCCCTCTGCGCGCAGGGCGGCTGCGACCGCAACGGCGTGCCCGTGGCCCTGCCCGACTACGCGCGGTTCAGGGAGCGATAGGAGACCGCCCGCCCGGGCGGTCGCGGCGCCTGCCGGCCTGGCCGCCGGGCGCGTGCCCCCGATGCCCCGGCGGGCACGATCCCGCGGCGCGCTGCGGATGCTCCCCGGTCACCGACCTGCGGCCTGCGGCCTGCGCGCGCCCTCTCCTTCAGAACGGTTTGGCCAGCACCAGCCAGACCACGCCGACCAGCAGCAGCACCGGCAATTCGTTGAACCAGCGCAACGCCTTCGCCGAGGGCAACGCCCGCCCCTTGTCGACGCCCTTGAGCCAACGCCCGGTAACGATGAAGTGGGCCAGGATCACCGCCACCAGCAGCAGCTTGGCGTGCAGCCAGCCGCCGCTCATGCCGAAATGCAGCCACAAGGCCAGGCCGAACGCGACCGCGACGCCGAACATCACGTGGCCGAAGCGGTACAGCCGCCGCCCCATCAACACCAGCCGCGCACGCACCTCCGGCGCATCGCCGGCCTCGGCCAGGTTGACCAGTATCCGCGGCAGGTAGAACACCGACGCCATCCAGGCGATCACGAACACGAGATGGGCGGTCTTGGTGATGAGGTAGGGGGTCATGGGCACGGGAATGGGGAATGGGGAATGGGGAATGGGGAATGGGGAATGGGGAGGGACGTCGCATACCGGCTTTGGCTTTGGCTCTGGCCTTGCCTATTCCCCATTCCCCATTCTCGATTCCCGCGCGCTCCAGCGCGCCAGCGCGCCAGCCCCCGCAGCGCTAGCATGCCACGTCCCGGCCCGGCTTCCCCTGGAACCCCTCGATGAGCAAACAGTACGACCGCCACTATTTCGAACGCTGGTATCGCGATCCCGCGCTGAAGGATGCGGCGATCGGGGGGCGGGCGCGGCTGGCGCGCAAGGTGGCCATGGCGGTGGCGACCGCCGAGTACCACCTCGAGCGTCCGCTCCGCTCGGTGCTCGACATCGGCTGTGGCGAGGGCGCGTGGCGGGCACCGCTGCTCAGGTTGCGCCCCCGGGCGAGCTACCTCGGGTTCGACAGCAGCGAATACGCGGTGTCGCGGCATGGGCGGCGTCGCCAGCTCCACCTCGCTGCGTTCGGCGATTTCGAGTACCTGCGGCCCTGCCCCCCGGCGGACCTCCTCGTCTGCAGCGACGTGATGCACTACCTGGAGGCCCGCGAACTCGACCGCGGCCTGCCGGGCCTGGCCGACCTCTGCGGCGGGGTGGCCTTCCTGGAGACCTTCACCCGCGAGGACGGCATCGACGGCGATACCGAGGGCTTCAAGCGCCGCCCGGCGCGGTTCTACCGGCAGCGTTTCGAAGCGGCCGGCTTCACGCCCCTGGGCTCGCACCTCTGGCTCTCGCCTGCGCTTTCCGGGGCGACCACCGCGCTGGAGCGCCCGGCCTGAGCCGGGTCCGCCCGGGCCCCGCCGGCAGGCTGGATGTCCCCCGCCGACCAGTTCACAAACATGTCCCGGGCCTCGGGTATGCTGCGTCGCAACAGATGCAGCCCCCGGCATTCGTCCGACGGACGCCCGGGAGATTCACGGCGGGAGACCACGATCCGATGATGCTTTACCAGATGCACGAGTTCGGCCGCGCATGGATGGCCCCGGTCACGTATTGGGCGGATGCCAGTGCCAAGATGTTCGGCGCTCCGGGCAGTTGGCTGTCGAACATGCCCGGTGCCGCGCGCGCCGCGGCCGGCTACGAACTCCTGTACCGCATCGGCAAGGATTACGAAAAGCCGGAGTTCGGCATCCATTCGCTGGACATCGATGGCGACATCTTCCCGGTCGTCGAACGCGAGATGGCGCGCAAGCCGTTCTGCCGCCTGTTGCGATTCAAGCGCTTCACCGACGACGCCGGCAACCTGAAGGAACTCAAGGACGACCCGCCGGTGCTGGTGGTCGCTCCGCTCTCGGGCCACCACGCGACCCTGCTGCGCGACACCGTGCGTACCCTGCTGCGCGACCACAAGGTCTACATCACCGACTGGATCGACGCGCGCATGGTGCCCACCACGGAGGGCGACTTCACCCTGGACGACTATGTCGCCTACATCCAGGAATTCATCCGCCAGATCGGCGCCGCCGACCTGCACGTGATCAGCGTCTGCCAGCCCACCGTGCCGGTGCTCGCGGCGATCTCGCTGATGGCGCAGAAGGGCGAGCCCACGCCCCGCTCGATGGTGATGATGGGCGGGCCGATCGATACCCGGCAGAGCCCGACGGCGGTGAACAACCTGGCCACCGAGAAGCCCTTCTGGTGGTTCCAGAACACCGTCATCCATCCGGTGCCGGCGAACTATCCGGGCCATGGCCGCCAGGTCTACCCGGGGTTCCTGCAGCACATGGGCTTCATGGCGATGAACCCGGAGCGCCACGCGCAGTCGCACTGGGACTTCTACCAGGACCTGCTCAAGGGCGATCTCGACGACGCGGAGTCGCACCGCCGCTTCTACGACGAGTACAACGCCGTGCTCGACATGCCCGCCGAGTACTATCTCGACACCATCCGCGTGGTCTTCCAGGAGCACCTGTTGCCGCGCGGCGAGTGGGACGTGGATGGGGTGCGCGTGGACCCCTCCGCGATCACCGGCACCGCCCTGCTGACCATCGAGGGTGAACTCGACGACATCTCCGGACAGGGCCAGACCCGCGCCGCCCACGACCTGTGCACCGGCATCGCGAAGACGGACGCCCACCACATCGAAGTCAAGGGCGCGGGCCACTACGGCATCTTCAGCGGGCGCCGCTGGCGCACCCAGGTCTACCCGAAGGTGCGGGACTTCATCGCGCGCTACTCCCCCTGACCCCCGCCCCTCCCGCAAGTCCGAAAAAAAAAGAGCCCCGCGAGCGCGGGGCTCTTTCTTTACGTGGACATTGCCCGTGCCGCGGTGCCACGGGCTTCGCGTCGCGGCGCTACATGTCGACGGCGCAGCCCTGGCTGAAGGACCTGTCCGGGGTCCGGGTGCCCCAGCTGCCGTCCAGCTCGCCGCAGCCGGCGGTCCACTGGCCGACGAGGGCGCCCTCTTCGTCGTAGTAGTTCCACGTGCCCTGCCAGGAGGCCGTGGCCGCGAAAGACACGGCGGCCAGCAGGGCCACGCTCAGGGTGACGGCAACGATCCGGGTACGACGCATGGCGGTTCTCCTTCAATGGAATGGTCTCCCCCCGCTGCCATACTGGACCGGCGGTCCGGCAACTTCCGGTACCGCCGGCACAGTGCGGGGGCCGGGGGCGCCATTCAGACCCGCCGGGAGCCCTTGACCAGCAGCAACTTCGCCCACTGGGCATGCAGGTGGCCAATGCCCCGCGCGACATGCAGGGTGACGAAGAACAGCAGGACACCCAGCGCCATCGCCAGCACCGACTTCCAGAGCGTGACGTCGCCGGTGAGCAGGACGCCATCGAGGTAGACATGGGCGTCGTAGCCGAAGGCCAGCACCACCGGCAACGCGATCAGCGACAGGGACACGCTCAGCAGCGTCACCGCGATGGTGAAGTAGGCGATGCCCAGCGGCAGCATCAACAGCATGTAGAGGAAGGTACCCCAGGTGCGCGGATCGGTGAACATCTCCTTGATCCGCTCCGTCCACGGCGCCCCGTGCGCGCTGTACAGCGGCCGTCGCGGCATGCGCTCGCCAAGCATCACCTCGACCAGCCGGCCTTCGACCAGCGCCAGCGCGCGCACCGAGCCGATGAACAGGATCAGCAGCGGAAGCCCGATGACCAGCACGAGCAGGCCGGCCGAGACCGAGGCCCCGGTGACGATCCAGCTGAAGTAGAAGATGCCGGTCGCCAGCGACAGGAGCATGTAGAACAGGGCCGCGTAGGTGCGCGGCTCGGCGGCGACACCGAAGAACCGGCCCGCCAGGGAGCGATGCGGGCGCGGCGGTGGCGGCCGCAGCGCGGTCTGCACCTTGACCTCGGTGTCGCGGTAGATCCCGGCGACCTCGTCCGGGGCGCCGTAGCTGCCGGCCACGGCGGAGATCACCTCGGCCTCGGTCTTGCCCGGGCTTTCGGCGAGTTCGGCCCGCAGGTATTCCTCGGCGTCGTAGAGGGCGTCCTGGACCATCGCCGGGTCGGCATCGGACAGGGCCCGCCGCAACTGGTCGAGGTACTGGGGAATGGTGGTGGGGAGCGTGGCGGTGTTCATTCCGGGATTGCCTCCAGGACGGTATCGACGGAGTCGCGGGTCGCACGCCAGGCGGCGACCCAGTCACGCAGGGCGTCGCGCCCGGCGTCGGTGATCTGGTAATAACGGCGCGGGGGGCCCGACACCGAGGGCCCGACGTGGCTGTCGAGCAGCCCGGCGGCGCCCAGGTTGCGGAGCACCGGGTACAACGCACTCTGCTTGCCGCTGAGCACCCCCGCGCCTTCCCGCTCGAGCCGCTTGGCGATCTGGTAGCCGTACATCGGCGCCTCGGCAGAGGCGACCACGGCCAGCAGGGTCAATGAGACGGTCCCCGAGCTGAGTTCTTTCTGGAATTTCCGGAGCTGGGCTTCCAGGTCGGTCATCGCGGCCTCCACCCGTCGGGATGACGGTCTGCTGCTTCGGAGTCAACACTATTGGTTTATTATGTATAGCGAATGTGCCGCTAGTCATGCCTGCCCGGGCCCGGCTGGTCGCGGGGAGCGGGCTGGGCCAGAATCGGCCGTTCATGCCGAATGGAGTCCCCTCGTGCCCAAGACGACCCTGCCGTCCGCCGCCCTGCTCGCCTGCTGCGCCCTGGCCGCGATGCCCGCCCTCGCGCAGGACGGGGCCGCGACGCCCTACCGCTCGATGGGCGAGATCCTGGAAGACTCGGCGGCGTCCGACTGGCGCCGCCCCGACCCGGCGGACACGCTCTACCTGGAACTCGACAGCGGCCGGGTGGTGATCGAGCTGGCGCCGGATTTCGCTCCGCGCCACGTCGCCAACATCCGCACGCTCGCCCGCGAGGGCTACTGGGACGGCATGAGCATCAACCGCTCGCAGGACAACTTCGTGGTGCAATGGGGCGATCCGGACGGCGAAAGCGACCACCCCAAGCCGCTCGGAAGCGCCGACGCGAAGCTTCCGGCCGAATTCGACCGTCCCGGCAAGGGGCTCGACTTCCACGCCCTGCCCGACCCCGACGGCTGGGCAGCGCAGACCGGCTTCGCCGAGGGCTTCCCGGCCGCGCGGGATCCGGACGAGGGCCGCGCCTGGCTGGCCCACTGCTACGGCATGGTCGGCGCCGGCCGCGCGATGGAGGCCGACTCGAGCAATGGCAGCGAGCTGTACGTCGTCACCGGCCAGTCGCCGCGCCAGCTCGACCGCAACATCACCGTGGTCGGGCGCGTCATAGAGGGCATCGAACTGCTGTCGGTGCTGCCGCGCGGCACCGGGCCGCTGGGCTTCTACGAGGAAGCGGGCCAGCGCGTGCCGATCCGCGCGATCCACCTCGCGTCCGAAGTCCCCGAAGCCGAACGCAGCGCGATCGAAGTGCTGCGCAGCGACACGCCCCTGTTCGACGAACTGGTGGAGGCACGGCGCAACCGCCGCGACGGGTGGTACAAACGCCCGGCCGGGCACATCGACCTGTGCAACATCCCGCTGCCCAGTCGCAAGGTCGAAGGCTCGCCCTGACGCGGGGGCCGCCGCGCGCGCTCAGGCGTTGCGGCGCGCTTCTTCCTGGCCCAGCACCTCGTGCTGGAACAGGCACATGCGGATGGCGCTGTGGTAGCGGCCATCGCTGAAGTACTCGTCGACCAGCACGCCCTCGCGCCGGAAGCCGGCGGTCTCGTAGATGCGGATGGCGCGCGCGTTGTCGACGTCGACCAGCAGGTAGAGCTTCCGCAGGTTGAGCACGCGGAAAGCGTAGTTGATCGCCCGCTGCGTCGCCGCGCGCGCGAAGCCGCGGCCCTGGTGTTCGGGCGACACCATCACCAGGAACTCCGCGCGACGGTGCAGGTGGTCGATCTCGACCAGCTCGACCATCCCGACCGGCTGGTGCATGTCGCTCTCGATGATGAAGCGGCGCTCGGACTGGTCGTGGATGTGCTTGCGATACAGCTCCTCGAGCTCGACGAAGGACTCGTAGGGCTCCTCGAACCAGTACGCCATCACGCTGCGGTTGTTGTTGAGCACGTGGACGAAATGCAGGTCGTCGCGCTCCAATGGACGCAACGTCACATTCGCCGGCGAGCGTTCGATCACGGGGGTTTCGTCCATGCGCACAGGGTAATCCAGGCAGGCGCGCCCGGGGTAATCGGCGGCCGTGCATGCATCCCGGCGAAGCGGGCCTCTGGCGCTGGCCCGTAGTCCGTCCGGGTACGTTCACGCGCCCTTTGCCGAGTGCTGCCTAGCCTGAAATCCCACGTCGCCACACGCCACCCACGGAGCCCCCCATGCCCCTCCTGCGCCTGCGCATCACCGGAAGCGAGGACACCGCCCGCGCCATCAGCAACCTGCTCTCCAGCCTGGAGGGCGTCGACCACATCGAAGAGATCGCCGACCTGATGCCGCACATGGACGACCCCGACTCCAGCTCGGCCGGCCTCCCCGACGACCGCGGTCCGGGCGTGCACGAACTGGAAGTGGAAGCCTCCAACGCCTACTCCGCCAACAAGGTCCGCCGCGCCGTCGAGGAACTCGCCCTGGAGCTCGACGCGATGGTCGAGATCGAGACGGAAGAAGAACGCTGAGCCCGGCTCAGGGCATCGCCGCCAGGGCCTTGTCGACGCCTGGCAACAAGGCCCGGACCGCGGCATCGTCGCTGTCGGCCGCGGACAGGCGGATCGCCGACAGGAACGCGCGCAGGTCGTGGCGCCGGTAGAGCCAGTCGCGGTCCTTCCAGGCCAGCCCGTCGTCACCCAGGCCCGATGACAGCCCGGCGAACCAGGCCGCCCACTGGTCTTCGTCCCTCAATCCGCGCGCCGCGGCGTAGAGCACCGGCGCGGCCAGGCGCTCCGGTTCGCCGAACACGTAGGCATGCGAGACGGGCATGACCTGGCTGCCGGCGGCGTCCACCAGGCGCCCCAGCTGCCCGGCGTCGAGCGCGGGATTGAGCGACAGCTGCATCAGCCAGTCGGCGCCATGGGCGACGCCGTGCCGCCAGCCGCGTCCCGGTTCGAAGCCGCGGTAGTCGTCCACTGCCCGGACGTAGGCCGTCGCCCTGGCGACCATGGCCTCGCGCTCGCCGGGTTCCATCCACGGCCGCCGGCGATCGGTGCGGGCCACCTCGGCCAGCACGAGCGCGGCGAACGGTCGCGCGAAGCCCTCGCCCACGGGACCGTCCAACTGCGCATACAGGGCCCCTCGCACCCTCCGCAACGTCCCCGGCGCGAGTCGCGCTTCGCGCATCCAGGCCGACAGCACCGCGTACGCGGTGTCGTCGCGCAGCCGGGGGTCCGGGTCACCGAGGCAGTCCACCAGGGCCAGCGCGAGCGACTCGCGCCGGGCATCGTCCTCGAGGCTGAATCCATCGGCGCGCAGGGCCTCCAGGGCCGGCGCGTCCCATCCCGCAGGCGGACAACGGCTCGCCGCCGTGGCCGCCGGCGCCAGCGACAGGGCGGACAGGGCCAGCCCCCATGCCATCGCGAACGAACGCAGTCTTCGACTCATCCCTCCATTCCCGGCGGCAAATGCCGCCATGCAGCCGCTAACGGCCC
>JAUIJO010000295.1 GCA_030431185.1 Gammaproteobacteria bacterium
TGCCGAGGTCGCGCTGCAGTTCCTTGTAGATGTTCGACAGCGAAGGGGGCACCGGCACGCCAGGCTGCACCGAGAAGCACAGGCCGTGGGCCTGGCCGGGGCCGTGGTAGGGGTCCTGGCCCAGGACGACCACCTTCACCGCGTCGAACGGCGTGGCGTCGAACGCGGCGAAGATCCGCGGACCGGGCGGGAAGATCGTGGCGCCGGCCGCCTTGCGTTCGCGCAGGAACGCCGAGAGCGCCTGCATGTCCTCGCGCTGCAGGTAGTCCCCGACGCGGGACTTCCATCCCGGCTCCAGTCGGATGCGGGACTCGCCCACGGGGCTCAGGACGCGTCCATCGCCACCTGTTCGGGCAGGCGCGACAGGCGCAGCTGGAACAGGGTCTTGGTGATCAGCAGGCGCTCCTCGATGGGCTTGAGCACCAGGTCGTTGGCGCCCTCGCGAAGCAGCTTGCTCTGGTTGTCCTTGTTGTCGTCGCCGGTCATGACCAGCACCGGCAGGAAGCGCTTGCCGTAGCGGAAGTCCTCGCGCAGGCGCTGCAGCAGGTCCAGGCCGCTGAGCTCGCCCTTCAGGTAGACGTCGGTCAGCACCAGGTCGGCGCCGGGATCCTCGTCGCCACGATGGGTCTCCAGGTACTCGAGCGCCTCCTCCACCCCGATGAAGTGCATGACCTTGACGCCATGGCGTTCGAGCATGCGCTTGGTCGCCAGCGCCACCACCTTGCTGTCCTCGACGTAGAGCACGCGCGCATCGGGGATCGCCTCGGGCTGGACGTAGCCGAGGATGAAGGCGGCCAGGGCCTCGTGGCCCAGGGCCTTGTCGAAGTAGTCGGTGACGTCCTCGGTGAACTGGCGCGACTCGAGGTGGCTCTGCGCCGCCCCCGACACGACGATCACCGGCACGTAGGCCTGGCCCGCCGCATCGCGCACGCTGCGGGCCAGGGCGACGCCATCGCCGTCGGGCAGCACCAGGGCGGTCGTGACGAGGTTCACCGGCGCATCGGCCAGCGCTTCGCGCGCCTCGGCGATGCTGCCGCAGGACACGACGTCGACGTCCTCGACCGAGCGCCGCAGGGTGTCGCCGATCAGTTTGCGCACCAGCTTCGAACCGTCCACCACCATGATCCTCGGGGCGTCCTGGCTGACATGGCGGAGCTTGTCCTGTGATTCGGTCACGACGTGGCACTCATCTTCTGGATCATGTATCGGTGGCGCGGGTCTGTCGCAGCGTCTGCCCGGTGACCAGGCCGGCTCCCAGCCAGCCCAGCGCGCCGGCCCCCAGCACGACCAGGGCGGCGTGCGGCAGGCTGAAGCCGCGCAGCATGAAATCACTGCCGTAACTCTGCGCCAGGGCCAGCAGCGGCGGCCGCAACGACCACTCCACCGCCGTCAGCACCGCCAGTGCGACCGCACCGGCCAGCACACCGTAGCAGGCCCCGAGGTAGAGGAACGGCCGGCGGATGAAACCGTCGGTGGCGCCGAGCTGCTGCAGCACGCTGATCTCCTCGCGGCGCTGCTGGATGTCCAGGCGCACGGTGTTGCCCACCACCAGGAGCGCGCCCACGCCCAGCAGGACCGCCAGCGCCCAGGCGAAGCGCGTGCCGAAGCGCAGCCAGCCGTCGAGGCGCTGGCGCCAGGCAGCGTCGTGCTGGACCACGTCGGCGTCCGGCAGCTCGCGCAGCGATTCGGCCAGGGCCAGCTCGTCGCCGCCCGGGGAGACCACCAGCAGGCTCGGCAAGGGATTCTCGCCGATCACCTGCAGGGCCTCGTCCAGGCCACTGGCGCCGCGCAGCGAGGCCAGGCCCTGCTCGGGGGTACGCAACTCCACGGCGGCGATGTCCGGGCGGGCCTCCAGCTCGCCGGCCAGCGCCCGCGCCCGCGCCACGTCGACGCCCGGCTTGAGGAAGACATCGATCTGCCGGGCCTGCTGGACATCGCCGACGAAGCGCTCGGCATTGCCCAGCATGACCCACAGGCCCAGGGGCAGCGCCAGCGCGACGGCCATCACGCCGATCGTCAGCGCGGTGGCCCAGGGCTTGGCGACCAGGCGCCCGAGGCTGGCGACCAGGCTGAAGACGTGATGGTCGGCCCAGGCGGCCAGGCGCGAGGGCCGGCGCCGGGCCGGCGTGTTCGCCGGAACACCCGTGCGCACGTTCATTCGGCGAGGTCCTCGGGGCGGATGTCGTCGACCAGGCGCCCCTGGTTGAGCACCAGCACGCGCTTCTTCATGCGCTTGACCAGGGCGAGGTCGTGGCTGGCGATCATCACGCTGGTCCCGCGCTCGGGCAGCGACTCGAACAAGGCCATGATCTCCGCGGAGAGGGTCGGGTCGAGGTTGCCGGTGGGTTCGTCGGCGACCAGCAGGCGCGGCTCGGCGATGATCGCCCGGGCGATGCCGACGCGTTGCTGTTCGCCCGCGGACAGTTGCCCGGGCAGCGCCGTGGCGCGATCGCCCAGGCCGACCCGGTCGAGCACGCTGCGCACCCGCTTGCCGGTATCGGCGCGGCGTTCGCCGCGCAGCACCAGCGGCAGGCCGACGTTGTCGGCGACGCTGCGGTCGGTCAACAGGCGGTGGTCCTGGAAGACCACGCCGACTTCGCGCCGGTGCAGGGCGACCCGGCGTCCGCGCACCTTCAGCAGGTTGCGGTCGCCGAACAGGATCGCCCCGCGGCTGGGACGCTCGGACAGGTGGATCAGCTTGAGCAGGGTGCTCTTGCCGGCGCCGGAGTGGCCGGTGACGAACAGCATCTCGCCCGCCCCGACGTCGAAGCTGACTTCGCTGAGCGCTTCGCGCCCACTGGCATACCGCTTGCTGACGTTGTCGAAGCGCAGGACGCTCATCGATCACCCGGTCGCGTGGTGACATCCACGCATTGCCGCCCAGTATCGGCGCCGGGGCGCGGGATGGCTAGGTGCGATGTCGCGGAATGCCCGCCC